>URWR01000099.1 GCA_900551595.1 uncultured Coriobacteriaceae bacterium | reverse complement strand
AACTTGCTCGCCTTCATGCCGAAGGAATCGCAACAGGTCAGTGGTACTATGACACGCTTTTTCGCATTGTGAGGCTTGCACGATATTTGTCAGGCTTTTACACCCGCTCAAAAGTTCGTAAGGCTATGCCTGTAGCGTATGCCTACATCATTGATGAATTACTTCATGCCTCCGGTGTTGGCGAGCAGGCGCGCCATGACTATCACGTGCGCATTATCAGTTCAATTGTTGAGGAAGGCGCCGCAGACGACTTTATTGAATCCTTATCCTCACTGGTAAAGCGACTTGCCGTTGATCATATGCATATTGTTGGTGACATCTTTGACCGTGGTCCTCATGCCGATCGTATTCTCGACCGTCTTATGAGTTACCACTCCCTTGATATTCAATGGGGAAACCACGATGTCTGCTGGATGGGAGCTGCAGCAGGCTCCGAAGCTTGTGTCGCTTCTGTCGTGCGTAACAATGTACGCTACGGATCATATGCTCTTCTTGAGGGAACGTATGGCATCTCTCTACGAAAGCTCGCCTTATTTGCTGAACGCACCTATGGCAAAGATGATGGTCTTGATCCTGTTGATAAAGCGATTTCGGTCATTCTTTTTAAGCTCGAGGGCCACATTATTGGCCGCCATCCTGAGTTTGCCATGGAAGATAGACTTTCTCTTGGTGCTATGCGCATTCGTGAGGGCACAGTTCAGATTGATGGACGCCTCTTAACTTTAAAAACCCAGGACTTTCCCACGGTCGATCCGAAGGATCCCTACGCGCTCACCAAGGATGAACAGGAAGTGCTCGACGACCTTGTTACCTCTTTCCGCGAGAGTACACGACTTCGCCGACATGTTGAATTCTTGTATCAGCACGGTTCGATATATCTGCTCTACAACGGCAATCTGCTTTTTCATGGTTGCATCCCACTCAATGAAGATGGATCGTTTGCTTCGGTAAATTGCGGTAAAGCAGGCTATCTCTCCGGCAAGCAATATCTTGATTTTTGCGACAAAATTGCACGGCAGGCCTGGCTAAACGGCGATCGCAATGCTCTTGATTGGATGTGGTATCTCTGGTGCGGCAGACGATCGACGCTTTCGGGCAGACTTGTCAAAACGTTTGAGAGAGCATTTGTCTGTGAACTCGATTCTTGGGTAGAACCGCAAGATCCCTACTATCGCCTCCTTGATGCACCGGAGGTGGTGAACGCCATACTCGAAGAGTTTGGTCTTGATTCTAAACATGGCCACATTGTTAACGGTCATACACCCGTGCGGCTTGGTTCCGGAGAAACGCCCGTTCATGCTGGTGGCAAACTTCTGGTTATCGATGGTGGTTTCTGTAGCGCATACCATGAACGTACTGGTATTGCAGGCTTTACCTTGGTAACAAGCTCCACAGGCATGCGCATAAAAGCACATCGCCCCTTCTTAGGAGTGGGTGCGGCACTCGATCGCAATGCCGATATTCAAAGCAATACTCGTATTCTTGAAACGGAACCTTGGCCTCTAAAGATTGCTGATACCGATACGGGCAACCAAATTCGCTCGCAAATTGATGAACTTGAGCAGCTTCTTGAGGCCTACCGTGATGGCACCATTGCCGAGCACAGCAATTAGATTGCATAATGAAACACCATCGAACGTTTTTGTATATATAAAGCGAATAACAAGAACGGGGTTGGGTATCCTGACGAGAAGTCAGCTGCGCAATATGCAGGAACTTTACGAGAGGCCACACGTTAGAGAGACGTATACCTATGGAAATGAATGAAAAAAAGCGACGGCAATCGATGATCTTGTATGCGATTATCGCCTGCGCCATCCTCATTGCCATCAACTCACTGTTCTCACCCTCGAGAGCAGCCAATGCTCCAAAAGAGGCAAGCTACAGTGAGTTTATCCAGATGGTGAACGACAACAAAGTCGATGATGTTATTCTCGATACCACATCAGGAGAAATTCAGTTCACCACTGGCGATGGGGATAATAAAGAGTCTTGGACGTGCACGCAGTTTCCTGGCGATGACACCCTTGTTCAGCGCTTGGAAGATCATGGTGTAACGTACTCTGCCGTTACGCAGTCCTCAGACGACAGTTCATCGCTCATTTTTTACATGTTGCTGAGCTATGTGCTTCCCATTGGACTTCTTCTGCTTGCAGGCTGGTGGCTGAATAGACGTCTTAAAAAAGCAATGGGCGGCGACGGACCATCTATGACCTTCGGCGGAGGCATGGGCGGTATGGGCGGCCTGGGTAAATCAGGCGCCAAAGTTGTTAACGGCGAAGAGACTGGCGTGACGTTTAAAGACGTTGCAGGCCAAGACGAAGCAAAAGAGTCACTTGCTGAGATTGTTAGCTTCTTGGAAAACCCCAATCGCTACGCACAAATTGGTGCCAAGCTTCCCCATGGCGCATTGTTGGTAGGCCCTCCGGGAACTGGTAAGACCCTCCTTGCCAAGGCTGTTGCTGGTGAGGCTCAAGTTCCTTTCTTCTCTATCTCAGGCTCTGAATTTGTTGAGATGTTTGTTGGTCGAGGTGCCGCAAAAGTGCGCGACCTCTTTAAGCAAGCAAATGAGAAAGCCCCCTGCATCGTCTTTATCGATGAGATCGATACTATCGGTAAAAAACGCGGCATGAGTATCAATAGCAATGACGAGCGCGAGCAGACGCTCAACCAGCTCCTCACCGAGATGGACGGCTTTGACAATCACAAAGGCATCGTCGTTTTGGCTGCAACAAACCAGCCTGATGTTCTCGATCCCGCATTGCTTCGACCTGGACGCTTTGACCGCCGTATTCCTGTGGAGCTTCCAGATCTTGCTGGCCGCAAAGCCATTCTTAAGCTCCATGCAAGCGATGTAAAAATGGAAGGCCATATTGACCTCGATGTTATTGCGCGTTCTACTCCAGGTGCTTCCGGCGCAGACCTCGCTAACATCATCAATGAAGCCGCTCTTCGTGCAGTAAGGATGGGACGCTCACGCGTTACACAGGAGGATTTGGAAGAGTCCGTAGAAGTGGTAATTGCGGGAGAAAAGCGCAAGTCAACAGTACTTTCTGAGCACGAAAAGCAAGTGGTTTCTTATCACGAGATTGGCCATGCTATCGTTGCAGCAACTCGTAAGGAAGGCGCTCCAGTACAAAAGATTACGATTGTTCCGCGCACATCCGGAGCTCTCGGCTATACCATGCAGGTTGAGGAGGACGAGCATTTCCTCACTACCCGTCAAGAAGCCGAAGATAAAATCGCAGTCCTTTGTGGTGGTCGTGCAGCAGAAGAACTTATCTTTAACGAGATGACCACCGGAGCAGCAAACGATATTGAGAAAGCCACTGAGCTTGCTCGCAATATGGTCACCCAATATGGCATGAGTAATGAGTTTGGTATGGTTGCCCTTGGCCAGGTTCGCAATAGATATCTCAACGATGGCAGCACGCTCACCTGTGCTGAAGGCACCGCTCAAAAGATTGATGATGTCGTAATTGAAATGATTGAAAAAGGACATCAGGAAGCTCTGTCCACGCTGAAAGCTAACCGCTTTAAGCTCCATGAGCTTGCCCGCTATCTACAGAAAAAAGAAACCATTACCGGCCAAGAATTTATGGACATCTTCACGCGTGATGATGGCTTTGCTCCTCGTCGATCTGATGGAAGTACTGCAAAGTAAAAGCAGTCGTACGTAGTACTTATTAAGCCCATTGCACTCCATGCAATGGGCTTTTTCTATCTAGTGCCTCTAAGTCTCAAACGGTCTTTCAGAACAGGTCTACTTGTCACATTGCCTGTAGTTATCCCTATCGACATAATTCCCAAAATGCCACAGCAGAAGCCGCTGCCACATTGAGTGAATCAACACCGTGTGCCATAGGAATTCGAACCGTAGCATCACAGCCATCAATCGCATTTTTCGTAAGGCCATCGCCTTCTGTTCCAAACAAAAGAGCGAGACGTTCATACTCTTTCAGCACTGGATCGTCCAGACTCATCGACTGATCGGAAAGCGCCAAGGCGACCGTGTAATAGCCCTCTTGATGCAAAAGATCAAAGGCATCTTGTGGCCACACACCAGAAAAATGAGCCCAAGGAACAAGGAATACGTTTCCCATAGAGACGCGGATGGCGCGACGGGACAGTGGATCGGCACACGTAGGAGCAACAAACACCGCATCTATCCCCAAAGCTGCCGCCGAGCGAAATATTGCTCCAACATTAGATGTATCGGTTATTCCTTCTAGGACACAAACACGCCGAGCTTGTTGCAAGAGGTGTCGAGGATCAGGTTCCTGTGGACGACGCACGGCCGCCAGAGCTCCACGGGTAACTCTGTAGCCTGTGAGCTGTTCTGCCTTATCAGGTGGTAAGACAAACACTGGAACGGCGGGATCAAGCTTTTCTAACACATCAGCCATTGAAACAAGACGTCGCTCACTCAGGAGCAATGCTATTGGCTCCAAGTGATGTTCCAAAGCCACACGAATAGCTATCTCAGACTCAACAATAGCTATTCCTCTGGATGGGTCGAGCGCATTTCGCAACTGATGAGAAGTCAGCCGGCAAAATACATCTAAGCGAGAATCTTCGAGCGTAGTTACGCGTTCTATCGTCATAGATTTATGGTCTCTCCTCGTTTCGGATAAGCCGTTCTTTCATATTTTTTTACTCATCCAAAAATCTTCTGGCCATTTCACAGCCTTATATAGACCCTATCAGAGTCAACTTCCCAGATAACTCGACAAATAACGAAACCAACAGACATCTTGGGCTGTTCATGAATTGCCCAATCTTACACATTGTTTTTTTGCGTCCACCTCTTTTCTAGGTATTATGGTGTGCGGATATAAATGTTCGCTTCATCGAGCGAGAGGGGTTTGTGCTCGATGCCTATTCATAATATGCATATGGCTGCTACATCTAAACACGGAGGGCACGGCAAGCACTCCAGTCAAAATCATGTAAACCAACAAAATAAGAAGAGTTCTGATAACTCGCATAACAAGCAAACACACTACAAACGAGCTGGTATCGTAGCCGGCATAATTGTTGGTGTTCTGCTTATTATCTACCTAGCTGGAGTGGCATTTTTTTCATCTCACTTTATGCCGCACACAACGCTTGCAGGAAAAGATGTCTCACTGCAATCAGTTGATGATCTTGCAAACGATCTAAATAGCACGGTAGATAATTTCTCTGCAACGGTAACCGGAGATAACATCCAAGTTGATTTTACCGGCGAAGATGTTGGACTAGGCATTGATGCTCGTGCCTTTGTATCAGGTGCTCATGGTTCCGAGAACCCCTGGGCATGGCCTATTGGGCTATTCCAGGAGCACACGTTTGACACATCCTTTGGCGCCACTGTTGATCAGGAGCGTGTATCAGAGCTTCTCAGTGAGCCCATAGCAAACGTTAATGCCAACGGAACCGATCCAGTGGATGCAAAAGTTGCCTATGATGCAGAATCCGCTTCTTTTACGGTAGTTCCTGAGACATATGGCACGTCAATAGATGAAGAAGCTTGCGTTGCCTACGTAGTATCGGCTCTTGAAAATCTCGAGAGCGATATTGTGCTCGATGATACCTGTCTCAAACAGCCGGCAAAGAAGTCTGACGATCCAACGCTTGCAACTGGTATTGAGAACGCCAACAAACTTCTAACGGGAGATATTAAGCTCACATTTAATGGCACAGAAGCTGCCACGGTAACTAACGAAATGATCGGTAATTGGGTTGTTGTTGCAGATGATGGAACAGCTTCTCTCGATGAAAATGCCGTTTCTACCTGGGCTACAAATGAATTAGCTCCGAAGCTCAATACCGTGGGAACAACACGAACCTATACTCGACCCGATGGTGTTCAGCTGAGCGTTTCCGGTGGTACCTATGGATGGGCAATTGACGCTGGTGCACTTGCTAAGGCACTTTCAGAGCAAATTAAACAAGGCTCAAATGCGGCTCTGGAGATTCCCACCCAACAAACGGCTGCCGTATGGTCGGGCCAAGGTGCCCAAGACTGGGGCAATACCTATATCGACCTCTCAATCGGCGAACAATATGCGCGTTTTTATAAAGACGGACAGCTTGTTTGGGAATCTGCCTGTGTAACCGGCAACACCTCAGAGGGACGTTACACACCCACTGGTGTATATGCAGTCAACTCCAATAAAGGCACCGATCAAACGCTTATTGGTTTTGATGAAGATGGAGATGGCGAACCCGATTACAGAAGCCATGTAAACTTCTGGATTCCTTTTATTGATAATCTCATCGCTTTTCATGATGCCGATTGGCGCGGCAGCTTTGGTGGCGATATCTATACCTATAATGGCTCACATGGTTGTGTCAACCTGCCTTACGATAAGGCTCAGGCACTTTACGACCTTGCCGACGTGGGCACAACAGTCGTAGTTCACGACTAAATCAGCACTTCAGAGAAAGCGAAACGCGCGCCCAACCGGACGCGCGTTTTTCTCACTAAATA
>URWR01000098.1 GCA_900551595.1 uncultured Coriobacteriaceae bacterium | reverse complement strand
TTGCTCCAAATGTGGATAAGGAGGTTCCTCTTGAACGAGATGATCTTATCCGCAACCTGATTGATATTCAGTACGATCGTAATGACTTTGATCTTTCACGTGGTACTTTTCGTGTTCGAGGCGATACGGTGGATGTATTTCCTCCCTACATGGAAAATCCCATCCGGATAGAAATTTTCGGCGATGAAGTGGAGTTTATTGCCGAGATAGATAACACCACGGGTGAAGTTGTACGTGAGTTTGATGCCATTCCCATCTGGCCGGCATCGCACTATGTAACTGAGCGGCCCAAAATCAATCACGCGCTTACGACTATCAACGATGAGTTACAAACCCGTCTCAAAGAGCTGCGTGATGATAATCGCTTGCTTGAGGCGCAACGTTTGCAGCAGCGCACGGCCTATGATCTCGAAATGCTTGAGAATATGGGCTACTGCAATGGTATTGAGAATTACTCACGCCATTTGGATGGTCGTAAACCGGGTGAGCCGCCCTATACACTCATCGATTATTTTCCAAAAGACATGCTCTGCATCATTGACGAGTCGCATGTAACGGTGCCACAAATTCGTGGCATGCATGAAGGCGATCGTTCAAGAAAAGTAACCTTGGTCGAGCATGGTTTTCGTTTGCCCTCTGCATTGGATAACCGTCCACTTCGTTTTGATGAGTTTGAAGCTCGCGTACCGCAGTTCATCTACGTGTCGGCAACACCGGGTGACTACGAAGAAAGTGTGACGCAACAACAGGTTGAGCAGATTATTCGTCCTACGGGACTGCTCGATCCCAAAATCGAAGTTCGTCCTATTCGAGGTCAGATCGACGATCTTGAAGCTGAGATAAAAGAGCGCGTTGCAAAAAAGGAGCGAGTGCTGGTAACAACACTTACCAAACGTATGGCAGAGGATCTCACTGATCACTTGTTGGATGAGGGCATCCGCGTGAATTATATGCACTCCGATACAGCAACACTCGACCGTGTTGACATCATTCGAGATCTCCGCCAAGGAAAAATTGATGTACTTGTCGGTATCAATCTGCTGCGTGAAGGCTTGGATATACCCGAGGTGTCGCTTGTCGCTATTCTCGATGCCGATAAAGAAGGCTTTTTGCGCAATCGTCGCTCACTTATTCAAACCATGGGTCGTGCCGCGCGTAATGTATCGGGTGAGGTGATTATGTATGCCGATGCAATCACCGATTCCATGCGCGAGGCAATAGATGAGACACGCCGTCGCCGTGCCATTCAGGAGCGCTACAACGAAGAGCATGGCATTGAACCTCAAACGGTTCGCAAGGCTATAAGCGATATTTCTAGCTTCATTCAAGAGGCAAGCGATACTGTTGATAAGCGCGCGCGTAAAGACGGAGAATTCTATACGCCTGCCACCAAAACTGCAGCCCAACAGGTGGCAGAAGAGCTCTCAAAGCTTCCTCGAGGAGAAGTTATGCGCCTTATTGCATCTCTGGAAGAGGAAATGGGGGCGGCAGCAGAAGAGATGGATTTCGAACGTGCTGCCGCAGCGCGTGATCAACTCGTAGAGCTTAAAAGCTTGGTGGAGGGTGCTCCTGAAGAAGAGATAATACGCCGCCTTAAACAGGGTGCTCGCAAAGGAAGTGCACATGCAACTCGTCGTCCGCCTCGCCGTCGAACAAAGCATTAGGAGACAAACGCATCATCTTTTCTAAGTGCTGGTAAAATGATGTTCATCCGAACGGACGCCGTGCACGAGGCGTTCCAGCGCCATAGCTCGGTCCGGGGAGGACAGGCATGCAACCAACCAAACATATGAATCCAGAGCGAAAGGCATCTCTCTTTGAGATGCTCCGGCAACTCTTACGCTATGGTCTGTTTGGTATTGTTTGTTCGGCCACCGATACGCTTATCTTTTGGTTTCTTACAAGTGCATTGGAAACGGATCCGCTTATTACAAATATCTTTAGTACAGCGGTGGGCGTATCTATGAGTTTTTATTTCAATCGACGCTATACCTTTAAAGTGCGCGACAAAGCAGGCAGGCGCTATATTGCGTTCTTCTCCATTGGAGCGTTAGGCTTGCTTGTGTCCGAGGGTATTATTTGGTATGGCACTCATACATTCCCCTGGGTTGAGCCGGTATTCATAAAGCTTATTGCCGTGGCGCTTGTGGGCGTATTCCAGTTCTTCCTCAACCGCAATATCTCATTCCGCACTGTAGTGGGTGCAGAAAACGATGATGATGAGATTGTTTAAGACAGGCTATCAACCAGTGTCTGTGCTACGCGTAAGCCATCAGCTGCAGCGCTCATAATGCCGCCTGCATAGCCAGCTCCTTCGCCTGCCACCCAAAGGCCTCGACAGGAAATACTTTCATAGGTGTCACTTCGTGTGATACGTACTGGCGAGCTTGAGCGACTTTCTACACCGGTCAATACGGCATCAGGATTTGAGAAACACGAAAGTTTACGTGCCATGTGTGGTAACGCAGCTCGTAAGGTTTCGCGTACTGGTTCAGGCAAACAATCATCTATGCGACCCCAGGTAACACCTCGGGGATAGGTTGGTTTTACCGTGCTGGCACTTGCTGCTTCCGGAGAAGTTGGAACATCCTGAAGGAAATCGCCTACGAGCTGGGCAGGTGCTGCATAGAGCCCTCCACCCAGTTCAAATGCAATTTTTTCGCAGCGTCGTTGGAGCTTAATACCGGCAAGCGGATCGTCTCCGGGCAAGTCCTGGGGAAAGATGTTAGCGAGCAGGCCAGCGTTGGCATTGGAACCATTACGTGCTGAAAGACTCATGCCGTTGGTAACGACACCTTCAGGTTCGCTCGCAGCTGCTACAACATATCCTCCAGGGCACATGCAAAAGCTGAAGGCACTTCTCTTGTTGGGGAGATGTGCCACAAGTTTATAAGGGGCTGCTCCAAGAGCGGGAAGCTCTGCAAACGCACCATACTGTGATCGATTGACATCTGCCTGTAAATGCTCAATGCGCACACCCATAGCAAATGTTTTGCGTTCAAGCGTGATGCCCATAGTGTGAAGCAGGGTAAATACATCTCTTGCAGAGTGTCCACTGGCAAGAACTACATGATGAGTACGGATGAACTCTTCTTTCACAAAGCCAGTTTCGGGGTCGTGTGTTTCGAGTGTAATGCCAACGATTTTTCCATGCTCAACAGAGATGTTAGTCATGCGGCAACGGCATTTTACGGTGCCGCCTTCAGCTTCAATCTCTTTGCAGATGCTGTCGACAACATGAGGAAGAACATCGCTACCAACGTGCGGATGTGCATCCCAGAGAATATCTTTACGCGCGCCATGTGCGGCAAATGTTTCCAATACCAGCTTATGCCACGGACTTTTTGTTCCGGTGGCAAGCTTGCCGTCAGAAAAAGTGCCCGCACCGCCCATGCCAAACTGAATGTTGCTCTCCGGATCGAGCGATCCTGTAGCATCAAAATTATTCACCGCCTGCGTGCGTCTATCAGCAGTATCTCCGCGTTCAATGAGCAAAGGTTCAAGGCCTGCATGAGCTAGCGCAAGGGTGCAGAATATACCAGCGCAACCAGCTCCAACAACGACCACGCGATCTTCTAGAGGGTTGGGTCGTCGCAGAGGAAAATGAGCTTCTGGCTTTGAGGATGCTTGTCTTACATTCTTTTCATCGCGCGTGCCTTTAAGTCGCTTCAGCACGCGCATCTCAGCGGCTTCACCACCACTTAGTCGTACATTTGCCGAGAAGAGGAGGTGTATACGCTGCCGATTACGTGCATCGATTGAACGCCGCACAAACTTAAGGATGACAATATCTGATGTCTTGAGGTGCAAACGATGTGCACATGCTTGCTTTACGGCAGCAAGTTCACCCTTATCTGAACCATCAAGATGACGGGGGTCTATTTTAAGGTTTGTCACGCTGAGCACGGCAGATTATCTCTCTTCTCGTGTTATGAATGACGGTTAGAACTATAATGAGCGGCTTCGTTTCCGGCGCGCATGCCACTCAGCCACGCCCATGCCAAATTAAAACCACCACAGGCGCCATCTATATTGAGTGCTTCTCCGCAGGCAAAGCATCCAGGTAGAGCATATGCTTCGAGTGTGGTGGGATCAAATGAATCTGTTGCAAGCCCGCCGCAGGTTATCTGAGCATGTGTTTTGTCGGCAGCACCTTCCACGCGGAAACGAAGCTCCTTAATGAGTTGGACTGGGTCAGATGATGCAGCTGCGTGAGCATAGGATTCGAGTGCTTGCGCAAGAACAGGATCAACAATGCCCGAAAGGGTATGAGCGGGAGCATGTGTGTGTGAACAAAGCGTTTGAATAGTTGCTTTGGAAAGGCTTGGTGCTAAGTCAAGAACAATCTCGTCGCCTGATTGAACAAATCGAGACAGATCAAATATGACAACGCCTGAAAGACCATACGAACGAAAAAGCACTTCGCCGGACTCTTGCACAAGAGGCTGATTGTTACGCACAAGCGTTGCTAAACAGTGAGCTCGCCTTCCATCTGCTTGTTTTAGTTCAACAGGCATGCTGCAGGTAAGGGCACAGAGGCCAGGACGTGTAGGAGTGGAGGTGAGGTTAAGTGCTTGTGCAATATCGGAGGTATGAGCCGCTCCTGTAAGCGCCCCACCGCAAGCAATAATGACGCTCGATGCGATAAGCGTTCGTGTGTTTACAGCTGATGTGGTGCAAGGTTGGGGGTCTGTATAGGTAATCTCATATTTCGCCTGTTGGGAAATGTTTGTGATGGCAAGCACTTCTCTCAAAGATGCAAGTATGACAGGTTGCTCAGCTACTGCTCCGAGCAAAACATCACGGACTGAGGCGGCCGAGAGGCTCATTGGATATAAACGTTCTTCAATGCTGGTCCAAGCCATACCACATGATTGAAAAAGTTCCAATATCTGTGCGAGGCCATTGTCTAAGATTTGTTTGACAAAGGATGGATTGTTATAACGCTCGGGTAGAAGTTGTTCGTTTGCGAAGTTACAACGTCCATTGCCCGTAGCTAAAATAGTTTTTCCACAGGTATCTGCGCGTTCCAATACAACGACGCGTGCGCCTTTTTTCGCAGCATAGAGCGCTGCTGTCAAACCAGCAGGGCCACCACCGATAACGCACACATCTGTTGTGTCTGGCATGTTGAGGGCAACAGCTTTTTCATATGCCTCTGCACGGGCGCGGTTACGCCCGTGCTTTTTATGCCTTTGATCTCGTTTGGTGGTCAAAGAACTACACTTTCTCGCCTACATTGGAGTTGCTTACTCAGAAGCTGGTTCTGAAGAGGATTTTTCATCAGAGGCTTCATCAGATTTTTCGGGAAGTGCAAGCAGGCACTCTATTGCGGTATCAAGCAGTCCATCTGGCATTTCATCCTCAAAGGTGCCAGTGTCACATGCCTGTGCCAGAGCAGGATCAATAGGAAGGTGTCCAAGATCCTTGAGGCCCCATTTTTCGGCAACTTCCTGAGCATGGCTTTGTCCAAATAGTTCAACTTTCTCGCCGCAATGTGGGCAGCTGATATAGCTCATATTCTCTACAAGACCAATGACAGGAATATTCATGAGCTCTGCCATGCGGACGGCTTTTCCAACAACCATGCCGACAAGATCTTGCGGAGAGGTAACAATAACAATGCCATCAACCGGAAGCGACTGGAAGACCGTAAGAGGAACATCGCCAGTTCCTGGAGGCATATCCACCAACAGGTAATCCAGCGGGCCCCAGCTCGTCTCACTCCAGAATTGACGGATGGCACCAGCAAGCACAGGACCGCGCCACAGCACCGGGTCGGTTTCGTTAGGGAGTACAAGGTTGGCGCTCATAACTTTAATGCCACGGCGTGAAATATTGGGGAGCAAAAGATTCCCCAGTCCCGTGGCGTGTTGGCCAGCCATGCCAAACATTCTAGGTACTGAGGGGCCCGTTATATCGGCATCTAAAATGCCAACTTTGTTTCCACGGCGTGCAAGTTCTACGGCAAGAATGCCGCAGACCATAGATTTTCCTACGCCGCCCTTGCCGGAAACTACGCCAATAACGTGACGGACTTTTGATAGGTCGTTTTCTGCATAGGTAGGCACCGATGTGTCTTCACCTACGTGAATTGCACGTTCGTGCTCTTCGCATGCCATCTGACTGTTGCCTTTCTGCTTTTGCGGATAAATTGCAAAACTTTGTAATGCTGAAGGCGATTTTACCCACATTTTGCAGTGTTACCAAACTGCGGTTTTACATTGATGATGGTCTTGAGCAGACGACGGCAATTGGTTCGCGGTATGATAGAGGGTGGAGTCCGGAAGGAGGGTTCGAGCTCTGGATCGAGCCGAACCTACCAAGGAAGGAACGAGAGGAGATCCATGCAGTATTCAGCAGAAGTGGAGAACATGTGCCCCGTCACTAAGGGCGCATACCACGGTCCTGCGCCCATTCCGGAGGAGGGCGCGTGGGTCCAAGCTAAAGAGATTAAGGATATCTCAGGTTACACGCACGGTGTAGGCTGGTGCGCT
>URWR01000097.1 GCA_900551595.1 uncultured Coriobacteriaceae bacterium | reverse complement strand
CCGGGGTGCCATCGGCATCGCCCGCGTGAGCAAGGGCGCGATCAAAGTCATCGATTACTGGTATAAGCTTGGTAACAAGACCTTCGGTCGCACGCGCTTGCTCTGCCAAACGCTCTGTTGCGGTACGGCGGCGATAATTTTCCCAATCCGCCTGTAAGCGTGCAAGACGATCTTGAGCCTCCGATACGTCTGCCTTGGCCTTTTCAGTCTCTTGGCGAGCCTCATCAAGCTTCGCTGCTAACTCGTCGCGTTCGCGACGAGCCTTGTCCGCCTGTGCTTGGAAGTCTGCTTCAGCCGCCGCTTCTCCACGGCGAATTGCCTCTGCAACCATAGCCTCTTCATCAAGCTCTTCAACAGCATCTGCAGCTTGTTCTGCAGAACTACCAGTTTCCTTCTCTTCAGTCTGGGCTGATGCGTCAGCACTCATTTCAGAACCCGATGCTTGCTCTCCTCGCTGAGGCTCATTTCTGAGTTCATCATCTGTTTCAATGGGCACTTTCACGTCGTCTCCCTCCGGGACCCAAAGGAGGGTGCTAACACACCCTCCAAATGAGTCTTTACCATCCGTTCTTTACGGATGTTCGGTTCCTAGATCGAGTCTTACTCGTCCTTATCGTCGTCAACAACCTCATAGTCGGCGTCAACGACATCGTCGGAGTTGTCGGAAGCGGCGCCATTATCGGCAGCAGCCTGCTCATTAGTGGCTGAGTAGACCACCTCAGCGAGTTTATGGCCAACCTGCTGAAGCTTTTCACCGGCAGCCTTGATAGCTTCGATATCGGTGCCATCAAGGGCCTTCTTAGCCTCATCAACTGCACCCTGAACTTCGTTCTTCAGATCCTCGGGCACCTTGTCACCAAGGTCAGCAAGCGTCTGCTCGGTGCTGTAAGCAAGGCTGTCAGTCTGGTTACGGACCTCAATCTCGTCCTTATGACGCTTATCTTCCTCAGCGTGAGACTCAGCATCCTTCACCATGCGGTCGACTTCTTCATCGGAAAGTGCCGTAGAGCCAGAGATGGTGATCTGCTGCTCCTTACCAGTGCCCTTATCCTTAGCCGTTACCTTTACGATGCCGTTTGCATCGATATCGAAGGTAACCTCAATCTGAGGAACGCCACGGCGTGCGGCAGGAATGCCCGTAAGCTGGAACTTACCAAGGCTCTTGTTGTCGGCAGCCATCTCGCGCTCGCCCTGCAGGACGTTAATCTCAACCGAAGTCTGGTTATCAGCGGCTGTGGAGTAAATCTCAGTCTTGGACGTCGGGATAGTGGTGTTACGGTCGATCATCTTGGTCATAACGCCGCCCATGGTTTCCACACCAAGTGAAAGCGGAGTTACGTCGAGCAAGAGGATGCCCTCAACATCGCCCGTAAGCACGCCGCCCTGGACAGCTGCACCATCAGCAACAACCTCGTCCGGGTTTACAGACATGTTGGGCTGCTTGCCCGTCATCTGCTTGACGAGATCCTGAACCGCCGGCATACGGCTGGAGCCGCCGACGAGAATAACCTCTGAGATGTCGGAGAGCTGCATGTTTGCATCGCGAAGTGCCTTGGTTACAGGACCCTTGCAGCGATCGAGCAGATCGCGCGTAATGCGCTCAAACTCGGCACGGGTAAGGGTGTAGTCGAGGTGCTTGGGGCCAGAAGCGTCCGCCGTGATGAAGGGCAGGTTGATCTGAGCCTGCTGAGCACTCGAGAGCTCCTTCTTAGCATTCTCAGCAGCTTCCTTCAGGCGCTGCAGTGCCATAGGATCCTGACGCAAATCGATGCCGTTATCAGCCTGGAACTTATCGGCCAGCCAATCAATTATGCGCTGATCCCAGTCGTCGCCACCCAGGTGGTTATCGCCGTTAGTAGCAAGTACCTCAAAGACACCGTCGGCGAGGTCGAGCAGTGAAACATCGAATGTGCCGCCGCCCAAGTCGAATACGAGAACCTTCTGATCAATGCCCTTCTTATCCAAGCCATAGGCAAGCGCTGCAGCCGTAGGCTCGTTAACGATACGCTTGACGTTAAGACCCGCGATCTTGCCTGCGTCCTTAGTAGCTTGACGCTGAGCATCGTTAAAGTAGGCAGGAACGGTAATAACGGCGTCGGTAACAGGCTCGCCAAGATACTTCTCGGCGTCTGCCTTCATCTTAGAGAGAATCATGGCGCTGATCTGCTCAGGCGTGAAGTCCTCTCCCTCGATTTCGACAACAGCGCGGCCACCCTGTCCCTCTTTAACCTTATACGGGACGGTCTTAATCTCGGAGGCAACCTCGTTGTAACGACGACCCATGAAACGCTTGATGGAAAAGACGGTATTTGTTGGATTTGTGACGGACTGGTTCTTTGCTGCCTTACCAACGATACGATCTCCATCGGGGCGGAAAGCCACAACGGACGGAGTGGTGCGATCACCTTCTGCGTTTACGATAATGGTAGGCTCGCCACCTTCAAGTACTGCCATTGCAGAGTTGGTAGTACCAAGGTCAATACCTAGAATTTTGCTGCTCATAGTATGTTTCCCCTCCCTGAAGACGCCTGCATTGTGCATGTACGTCCTGGAACTTAGTTTTCTTTACACCTTCATTGTATCCCGTGATTGCCCATCCTATACAAAATCTAAGCGTCTTTATACTAGATTTTTTAACCCTTCACAATTTATGTTTGTTGTAACGAGTTTTATGTAGGCAAACCGCTGTACAGATGTACTTTCTGCAATGTGTCTCCCAATTGAGGGAAATTTTCATACCATTCCGAAAAACTATGCCATCTGTTCCCGACTAAACCTTGCAAACCACCGAGTGCATGATATTCTCAACGCAAGGAATCGTTCGCATAAACGCCTGGAGAGGATTTAAGGCGGCGAACGGATAGGGTTTACAAGGAATGGAGCAATTATGTCTCACCCCGTTATTGATGCCGACGAGTGCATTGCTTGCGGCGTTTGCGTTGACACCTGCCCTGCTGGCGTACTCGAGCTCGGCGACGAGTCTGCTCAGGTTGCCGATGGCGATGCTTGCGTAGCTTGCGGCGCTTGCCTTGACGCTTGCCCTGCTGGCGCAATCACCGAGATCGCTGAGGACTAAGTTAGCGTTCGGCGCACTTCACACTCGCATTGCTATCTACGCGTTTGATTAAGTGATGCAAAAAGGAGACCAAGCTCTATGCTTGGTCTCCTTTTGTATGATGGGTGTTAGAACCAAACCCTCCGAGAGAAACAGAGGACGCACCATGAAGCTTCTCATTGCATCCGACATTCATGGATCGGCAGCCTGGTGTCGCAAACTCATGGGCGCTATCGAAGCCGAAACTCCTGACCGTATTGTGCTTCTTGGTGACCTTCTCTACCATGGCCCCCGCAATGATTTGCCCGATGAGTACGCGCCAAAAGAAGTTGCCGCAATGCTCAATAGTCTTGCCGAGCAGATCATCGCTGTGCGAGGCAACTGTGAGGCTGAAGTTGACCAAATGATGCTCGATTTCCCCTGCTTGGCGGACTATACCGTAGTGCTCGATTCTGGACGCACGGCAAAAGACCTCCGCGACGCTCATGCCATGCACGAACTGTTCTGTACGCATGGACACGTATACGGCCCCGGGCTTCACAATTCCATAGACAACCTGCCCAAGCTCGCTGATAACAGCATCGTGCTGTATGGGCATACGCACATTAAGGTTGACGAAGCTCTAACCGTTGGTGAGGTTGAGCTCCGCGTATTTAACCCAGGAAGTGTGTCTATCCCTAAGGATGGCTCACACAGCTATGGCGTGTATGAGGACGGGGAACTCCATCACGTTATTTTGGAATAGTCTGACTGGCTGGTAGAACATCTATTCATCAACACCATGTTTGTTTGAGCAGCAAAAAAGAAGTGCTCGTACATAAACGAGCACTTCTTTGGTTCAAACCAGCAGACACGTATTTAAGGTCTTATAAATTATCGATTGCGTATTGAGCCTCTTCAGGAGTGAATTTCTCGCCATATTCAGAGGTGAGTTGATCGTAGATCGCATCAGGAGACATTGCCATTGTATCTTGATAAGTACGAGCTTTTGCTAGTGCATTGGCATTCCAGTCGGCATCAATATTGTCGATAGCATATTGTGCTGCTTCAGGACTAAACTGTCCGCCATATTCCGAGACGAGCTGGTCATAAATGCCCTGCTTCGACATGTGTAAGGTATCGCTATAATTCTCCGCCTGAATAAGAGCATTTTCATACTCTTTAGGCACTTCTGGCTCTGATTCTTCTTGTGCTTCGCTGTTATCAGCAGATGTCTCTTGAGTAACTGCAGCTTCATCCTCTGATGAAGTATTGGAACCACTATTACCAGAAACCCCGCTGCCAACAGCGCCAATTACCAGGACAATCAGAACCCAGAACCAGATTCTTTTATAAATTGGCTTTTTTGTCTTATCTGCCATGAGCCCCTCTTTTCGGTCAACAAAACCTTTAGATGAGAGAAGTATGAGTTCAAAGGTCTAGGTCATTCATTAGCTCGCAGCTAAATTGAGACTGCATAGCAGACGGAAAAGCACAGTAAATTGTTTCTCATCAGATAAACATGCATCGTTATATATACAAGTGTGATCCGTTCAATCTGTCTTTCATAAGTAATTTTCATTTGCTTAGTGCGGGCTTCGTCCGCCTTCAAAGGACACAAGCGTTTGCTCTCCTCTTGCCCACAACAGATCGTCACATGCATCAATTTTCATGCGACGTTCCAAACAATAAGCGACAATAACGTCACGAGGAACGCTTGGCATCAGGGCGTTTGTTCCTCCACGCTCCAACAGCTCACAAGTAGCGTCAATGCCCAAGCGCATACCAAAGGCCAGCTGTAACAACTTATCCCGACTTGCCCTTCTTGTACCTGCAATTATCTGATAGCAAAAAGTTTGATTAAGACGAGAGTCGCGCACAACATCACGGCGACGAAGGTTACGAATACTGAGCTCTCGGGCAATCCATTCTGAGAGTGAGGGATTATCAGTCTGTGCGAAAGCAAGGGCATCAGCCAGTGATACCTCTCTCTTTCGTATAAAATCCCATTCCGCCCGCATTGCAACCTCCTGCTTAACAGCATGAGGAAGATGCCCTATCGTTTCATTAGCTGCGAGCTAAGTTGGAGCTGTAGAGTGAGCTGAGGACCCCATCAATAGAGCACAATATTTATGCAGGTAATTAATGGTCTAGTGAAGATTCGCTGACAGCATTTCACACCAGTCTAAACACTTTGAATGGGATGATTTGCACCGGAATTCAGGAGGCAAGAGAAATGCAAATTCGAGAGGCAACCCATGAGGACATAGGGGAACTCATGGCACTCTACGATCGAATGTGCAAGGTTCTGGGAGAAGAGGATTTCCTCCCCGAGGGAGACAAAGGCGGCTTCCCCTCAAAAGAGATGGTCGAGAGCGCTATCAGCCGGCACAACCAATTCGTCGGAACTGAGGGGAAAACAATCGTCGCGGCGTACATCATGGACCATGAATGCGACGATGCATACAACCGAGTTAACTGGGGTGTCGACGCCGAGCCCGACAAAATATCGATCTTACACGCTTTGAGGGTTCTTCCTGAGTACGGAGGGAGAGGATACGCCAAACAATTGATCGCTCATGCCATCCAGACAGCGCAGACTCGTGGTCAAAAGGCTCTGCGTCTCGATTGTATCGAGGGTAACAACATTCCCCAGAAGATGTATCAATCATTCGGCTTTTGCTACGTTACATCGGTTTCTATAACATATCCGGACATCGGAGTGCCACGCGATTTCTTGCTCTATGAGCTCACGCTCTGACTGGAGGGTAAAACCCAGCGACATTCATTGCTGCTCAACAACCACCCGCAAGACATAAGATGACTCATATATTGAACTGCGACAACAAATATCTCCTGGTCAAGTGCTACATTAAAAGACTGATTGCCCAGCACGACTTCAGGAGCTAGCATGCTCGAGCTTTTTGGAATGTTTGTATTCGCCCTCGCCCCTATTATCTGGCTTGTTATTGCCCTCTGTGGCCTCCACATGCAAGCCCACATTGCAAGCCTAGGCGCCCTGCTTGTAGCTATTGTTTGCTCAATGGTTGGCTGGAGCATGACCCCTCTTAATGTTGCGACCGCCGCACTTGAAGGCTTTGCCATGGCATTGTGGCCTATTGTTATCGTTATTATCGCCGCTGTCTTTACGTACAACCTTACGGTGCATACCGGCGCCATGGAAACTATTAAGGGAATGCTTTGCTCTGTTTCTGCTGATAAACGCATCCTTACACTGCTTATTGGTTGGTGCTTTGGCGGTTTCCTTGAGGGTATGGCTGGCTTTGGCACGGCAGTTGCTATCCCGGCAAGCATGCTCATGGCACTCGGCATTTCTCCTGTTACCGCTATTCTTTCCTGTCTTATTGCCAACGGCGTTCCAACCATGTTTGGATCGATTGGCATTCCTACAACCACACTTGCCTCTATTACAGGTATTGATGCAGGCGCACTTGCAACGGTGCAGGCTATTCAGGTCTTCCCGTTCGTTATCGCCTGCCCCATT
>URWR01000096.1 GCA_900551595.1 uncultured Coriobacteriaceae bacterium | reverse complement strand
ATGAGAACAAGTTTCTGCCGCATGCCGTGAGAATAACTGCTGATAGGATCAATAAGTGCATTGGTAAGTTCCAGCCGTTCGGCTAACTGTTGTATGCGTACTTTTCGATTGTGATCAGGTACACGAAAAATATCTGCAAGGTAGGTGAGGTACTGCATGCCTGTCATAAATTCGTAGATATCGGGATTATCAGGCACATAAGCCATGAGCTGCTTTGCAGCTACTGGGTTTTTCGTTATGTCAATGCCACATATACGAATGCTGCCTGCGTCAAAACCGTGCACTCCCACAATGGAGCGTATAAGTGTCGTTTTACCGGCCCCGTTATGGCCGATAAACCCATAAATATCACCGGGTTCTACCGTGAGAGAAAGATCCTGTACGGCAACTTTATTGCCATAGCGCTTTTGGTAGTGCTGAATAGCCAGAATTGGTTCTGTGCACGTATGAGATGTTTGCATGACAGCTCCCTGTTTGAAAGTGTTTAGGAGAAGAGCTTCTGATTTGAAAGGTACTTACATGCTGCGTCTAACGAGCTGTTACGTTAAACCGGATGAATCTTTCTATGCCGTTTGAGATGAAGTCATTGTGATATCACTATGAAACCATGTCAACACTATCTTTTCTATTTGGTACTTATCATGGCGAATGTTGATAAGCTGGGATACCTTCAAGAAAAGTAAGACGCACGCGATATTATGCTTTGCCCCGTTACGTTTTGGGCATATTGCTATTTGCTGCAATGTTGCATCAACATTAGAGAATGATGCTCTGATACGATGCCAGATATCTTCGATATATGGGCAAGTTGAACTACCAGGAGCCATGGTTATGAACTGCAATGAAATGAGCGGAAAGACCACATCCTGCCGCAAGACAGATACACCTTTTTTCTTACGTCAAACAACAGAGAAAGATTTACCTGCAGTTCTTGAGATCATTGCTTCTGCACGTACCTTGCTTATGGAGGATGGTGTTCCCCAATGGCAAAATGGCAATCCGAGTGATGCTGATTTTCTTCGAGATGTGCAACATGGTTGGTCACGTGTCCTTGTTACAGAATCTGATGAGATTGTGGCAACAGCTGCAGTAGTTGATGAGCCCGATCCAAATTATCGCAACCTATTACAAGGTGCGTGGATTGTCGGACCTTCACAGGCGCCACTGGTGTTGTGTGGACCGATACCGCATACTACGTGCCGTCCATCGCAAGGTTATAAAGCGTTACATCCCTATGTGACCGTTCATCGATTTGCTGTAGCTCCGTCAGCGCGTGGTACGGGGGCTGCACATGCTCTTTGGCTCCGCATTTTTGAAGAGGTACATGCACAGGGAATCCCGGAGGTGCGAGTAGATACGCATCAGAAAAATCGGCGTATGCGTCGGCTGGTGGAAGGATTGGGATTTGCTTGCGCAGGTGTGGTGTGTATCGATGGGGATCGTCATGATGAGCGCTTAGTTTATCAGGCGTTTTTGCCCACAGAGGTACAAGAGCAGCACATCTTGCATGCCTCAGAAGATGCTGCAGAGACAGCGTTGCCGTCATATCCCATGCCATTCGAAGAGCGAACAACTCCTATTTTGAGACAGCGTATATGTGTCCCTCTGGAAGATGGTGCACAAATTGCTGTGTGGGTATATGGTCCGCGTGTACCTGTCGTACCAGGCCCCTATGGCATAGATCGCAGTGTCATGCCACTTGTTGTGTTACATGGCAATGGAGAAGACCATACAATGCTTGCTGCGCAAATTGCGCATGTTGCAACAACTCGTCCGGTTATTGCGCTTGATACGCGAGGACACGGTTTATCAACTCGAGGAGCTACCCGTCCGCTTACCTATGAAATGCTCGCTCACGATGCATTTGAAGTGCTCAATGCCTTGGGTGTCTCGCGTGCTCATGTCTATGGGTTTTCCGATGGTGGCATAGAAGCGCTTATCATGGCGCGTGATGCACCAAGCCGGGTTGGGTCTCTCACGCTTGCGGGAGCAAATACCACACCAGCTGGCCTAGATGAACATTTTCTTCGTCAGGAGCGACACCGCTCTCTTGCACTTGGCTTTGGCAGGATAGTGAGTACTCGGCTGGAGCGCGCTTGTGAGCTTTCTCGGCTCATGCTGCGCGAACCGAATCTTTCGCTTACAGCACTCTCCCGTATCTCATGTCCTGCCTGCGTTATGGCTGGCGAGCACGATGTGGTACTTCCTGATGAAACAGATCGTATCGTCAACGCTCTTCCTTTTGGCGAGAAGCGCATTGTGGCAGGGTGTGGTCACATGCTCCCCCAAGAGGCTCCAGATGCAATCAATCAAGCCCTTGATGAAACGATGTTTCGTGCTGAACATCTGGCACAGGCCTCGAGTAAAGGTATGTCTCAGCAAGCTTCACATGTTGTTCCCATTCATCCGTATATGCCTGCTCATCTCGTAGCGATACCACTTGAGCTGCATCAGCTACCTCGGGTACTTGCCTTATACGATGCATTGCTTGCTCATGAACAAGATAAGCAGGATGCCGCGCTGGCATTGATACAGCCTGATGTATCACATCCTCGTTCTTCTGGTGATACGTGTGGGTGGGTGAAGGATTGCTGGCCGCTGCCGGGGGATGTTGAGGAGCGGCTGCGTGCAGGACAATATCGCGGCATCTTTGAAAAGAATGCCCTTCTCTCAGATGGCACGCCTGATCCTTCAGCTCCTTTGTTGGGCGTCCAAGCGCTTGATCATGATATGGGGTATGGCTTTGCCAACAGAAACGATGAGTCTGGGCAGGTTGGTGCAGCTCCCAGCTGGGAATCATTGCCCGAATGCGATGTGCTTGTCCCACATTTGCTTGCAGCTCATCCAACTGCTGCGGGTAAAGGGGTAGGACGAGCGCTCGTGGCAGATCTGATAAGTCAAGCGCGCATTCGTGGAGTGAAAGCAATTCGCCTCAATACCTCTCCGGAGAACGTATCTGCAACTACGCTTTATCTGAATTGCGGTTTCAAGATGTATGCTCCGGTATGGCTTCCATATGAAGGGTTGCCACTTACCGGTTGGACGGTGCCATTTGAAATGCGTCTTGATTAAATCGCTTTAAGAACAGGAGGAGTTTCCATGCCGGTTGAGAGCCTCAAAGTAAAGCGTGAACGTGCCATAGAAGTATGTCGTCGTATGGAAGAAAAGTACGGTCCCGTGGAGTGCTTCTTGGACCATACCTCTCCGTTTCGTCTTGTTATATCGGTATTGCTTTCGGCTCAAACAACCGATGCTCAAGTGAACAAGGTTACTCCTGAGCTTTTTAGTAAATGGTCAACACCAGAAGCACTTGCAGCGGCTTCTGTTTCCGAGGTTGCTGAGGTTATTCATTCCCTTGGTTTTTATAAATCAAAGGCAAATCATGCAGTGGCATGTGCTCAGGCGATTGTTTCCAACTTTGGCGGACAAGTCCCACATACCATGGAAGAACTCGTCACGCTTCCGGGAGTTGGGCGTAAAACTGCCAATATTGTGCTCAATGTTGGATTTGGCATTGTGGAGGGCATAGCGGTGGATACGCATGTTAACCGCATTGCTCATAGGTTGGCTCTTTCCCCTAAAACACATGCAAAAGAACCGCTTAAAACAGAGCAGGATCTTCTCAAAGTAATTCCTCGTGAGCTGTGGGGAAGCGTCAATCATCAATGGATTAGCTTTGGTCGTGATACATGCACCGCAAAATCTCCAGCATGTGAGGGATGCATGCTGGAAGATATTTGTCCGAGTGCCCATCGCGTCTAGGTGAGCAGTGCACACGCTATTGCGAATACGTTTCCAAACTTGAACAACGATGCGAAAAGTCCTCGAACGTTCAAGGTCTTACCTCGGTCTCGCGGATAGACTGGCAAATCAACGAGTTTCTTTTTTAAGTTGATTTGACTGTCTTAAAGATAGATCGGTGAGACTGTTTGGGAGGACTGCATGGAGAAGGAGAGAGGCGCTCAGACGGAAACCCGTGGGCTGTATCGTCCAGAGTTCGAACACGATGCCTGTGGTATTGGTGCTATTGCAAGTCTAAAAGGTGCGCGTTCACATGCGATTGTTGATGACGCTCTCTCCGTTTTGGTTAATCTCGAGCACCGTGGCGGTAAGGGACTTGAGCGCAATACCGGCGATGGTGCCGGTATTCTCTTTCAAGTTCCTCATCGTTTTTTCCGTAAAGAAGCACAACGTTACGGCCATTTATTGCCCGATGAGGGGGATTACGGCGTAGCAATGATCTTCATGCCGCGCGACGAGGCTGGTGTTGTCGCGGCTCGTCGTGTATTTGAAGAGGGATGTGCTTCAGAAGGAATTCCTCTGCTGTTCTGGCGAGAAGTGCCGGTTGATCCTCGCGATCTAGGCGAAACAGCTCGCGCTTGTATGCCCACGATTTTGCAGGCATTTGTTGGCAGGCCCGAAAATGTGCCTGCAGGGAGCGATTTTGAGCGGAAACTCTATGTTTGCCGTCGCATTATCGAGCGTCGTGCTGCAGCAGAGCATGCTCTTCTCGATAAGATTTTTTATATCTGCAGCATGTCAAGCCGTACAGTTGTTTATAAGGGCATGCTGGTTGCAACCCAAATGCGTCGTTTCTTTCTCGACCTAAACGATGCTGCTGTAGAAAGTTCACTGGCACTCGTACATTCTCGATATTCAACGAACACAACGCCCAGCTGGGAACGTGCGCATCCCAACCGTTTTATTATTCATAACGGTGAGATCAACACCTTGCGCGGCAATGTTAATTGGATTCGCGCGCGTGAAGCCAATCTCTACTCGCCGCTTTTGGGATCTGATCTTCAGAAGGTTATTCCTATCATCAATCGAGAAGGGTCAGACTCGGCGGTTCTCGATAATGTGCTGGAATTCCTCACGATGAATGGAAGGGATCTGGCGCGTGCGGTCACGATGGTGATGCCTGAGCCGTGGGACCATATTCCACAGCTGAGTGAAAAACGCCGCGCTTACGATGCCTATCAATCCATGCTTATGGAGCCTTGGGATGGGCCTGCAGCAATTGTCTTTACCGACGGGCGCGTAGTTGGCGCAGCTCTTGATAGAAATGGCTTACGACCTGCGCGTTATTATCTCACGCGAGATGATAGGCTTGTACTTTCGAGTGAGGTTGGTGCACTTGATGTTGCACCAGAGAATCTTTTGCAAGCGGGATGTCTCGGCCCCGGCGAGATGTTGCTGGTTGATCCGACGCAAGGTCGTGTGCTTTGGAATGATGAGCTCCGTGATTCGTTTGCACGGGAGAAGCCCTATCACGATTGGCTTGAGGCAGAAACGCTTGATGTGAGCGATTTAGCTCTACCAAAAGAGGCAGTTACTGTTGCCGATGAGAACATCGATCTTACCCAGCGTATGGCGCGCCTTGGATATCACTATGACGATATTCAAGAAGCTATTCGCCCTATGGCTCAGACAGGTTCTGCTCCGCTTACCTCAATGGGAGCTGATGTGCCGCTCGCGGTGCTCTCGCGGCATGTGCGGTCATTCTTCGATTACTTCAATCAGCTCTTTGCGCAGGTTACTAATCCTCCTATCGACGCACTTCGTGAGAGTCTTGTTACATCTACCAGGCTTTATCTTGGCAATCATGGCAATCTGCTTGAGGATTCTCGCGATTCCTGCAGACTTATCCGACTCGAAGGTCCCATTCTTTCAGATGAAGATTTTAGGCGCATAGCTTCGGTGTCTCGTACGAGCTTCCATGCAGCATATTTTCGCGCCGTATATAAGCGGAATGACCAGCCTGGCGCATTGGAACGTGCGCTCGATGAGCTCAATCGTTCAGTCGAACAGGCAGTGCGTGATGGTGCCAACATCGTAGTGATTTCAGATAGAGCGGCGGCGGGTGAAGTCTCGATTCCTTCATTGCTTTCGCTTGGAAGTGTCCACAATCATCTGCTTCGTGCTGGTGTGCGTATGCACGCTGATATCGTGGTAGAAACTGGGGACGCCAAGACGCCGCATGACTTTGCTGCGCTCGTTGGATACTCTGCTTCAGGCATTTATCCCTATATGGCTCATGACTGCATTCGTCATATGGTTGAGACCGGTGAGCTTCACCTCTCTGCAGATGAAGCGATAGCGAATTATGACCATGCGCTTACGTCAGGCATAGTTGCCATCATGAGCAAGATGGGCATTTCTACCATCCGTTCCTATCGGGGCGCAAAGATTTTTGAAGCCGTAGGGGTCAGCGAGGAATTGCTGAGAAGCTATTTCGGCACACAGACATCCAGCATCGGAGGCATCCGTCTGGAAGAAGTCGCCAGAGACGCCATCGCCCTGCACGATGCCGGATTCGCTGCAAAAGAAGTGAGCGACATTTTACCGCACAACGGACTTTTCTCTTTCCGCAAAGACGGAGAACGGCACGCCTGGAATCCGGAAACCATCTCCACCCTGCAACTGGCCACCCGGCTGGGCAGCTACAAGAAGTTCAAGGAATTCACCTCCATGGTAGATGGAAAAGAGTCACCCCTCTTCCTGCGCGACTTCTTCGGGCACAAGCGAAACCCCATTGATTTGGAAAAGGTGGAGCCGGTAGAAAAC
>URWR01000095.1 GCA_900551595.1 uncultured Coriobacteriaceae bacterium | reverse complement strand
CACGCTCATCGGCTTGGTGAGCGGACACCTCACCGAAGGTATTATTCTGGGCGGCTCCCTGCAGTTAATTGCTCTTGGTTGGGCAAACGTAGGTGCAGCAGTAGCGCCTGACGCCGCTCTCGCCTCAGTTGCCTCTGCCATTATCATGGTGTTGGCACTTGATGGCGGTACAGTTGATCCTCAGACTGCAATCAATACTTCTATTGCAGTAGCAGTGCCTCTTTCTGTAGCAGGTCTGTTCCTTACCATGATCTGCCGTACCCTTGCTATTCCTATCGTCCATGCAATGGATGCGGCGGCTGCTAAGGGCAACTTTGGCGCTATTGATGCTTGGCAGATTATTGCTATTGCTATGCAGGGCGTCCGTATTGCCATTCCTGCAGCAGTTCTGTGCTTCGTAGATCCTCAGATTGTTACCAATGCACTCAACATGATGCCTGCTTGGCTTTCTGGTGGTATGGCTGTTGGCGGCGGCATGATTGCTGCAGTCGGTTATGCCATGGTTATCAATATGATGGCAACAAAGGAAACCTGGCCGTTCTTTGCTCTCGGCTTTGCTGTTGCTGCCATTAGCGAGCTCACCCTTATCGCTCTCGGCGTTATTGGTGTTTCCCTTGCTCTTATCTACCTCGGCCTCAAGGAGCTTGCACAGTCCAATGAGGGAGGTGGCGGATCGGGTGATCCGCTTGGCGACATTTTGAATGACTACGAGTAGGAAGGGAGGAGAGACTTATGGCAGAAGAAAGAGTTGCTCTTACTAAGCGTGATCGTCTTTCGATTGCATGGCGCCATCAATTCCTGCAGGGCTCGTGGAACTACGAACGTATGCAGAATGGCGGCTGGTGCTATTCGATAATCCCCGCTATTAAGAAGCTTTATAAGGATAAGGACGACCAGATTGCCGCGCTTAAGCGTCATATGGAGTTCTACAACACTCATCCTTATGTTTCCGCTCCTGTTATGGGCGTAACGCTCGCCCTTGAGGAGGACCGTGCAAACGGCGCTCCTGTAGATGACGTTGCAATTCAGGGTGTCAAGGTAGGCATGATGGGCCCGCTGGCTGGCGTTGGTGACCCAGTATTCTGGTTCACGCTTCGTCCAATCCTTGGTGCTCTTGGTGCATCATTTGCACTTTCCGGCTCCATTATTGGCCCACTGCTGTTCTTCTTTGCTTGGAACATCATTCGTATGGCATTCCTGTGGTACACCCAGGAATTTGGCTATCATGTGGGCACTTCAATTACTAAGGACCTCTCCGGTGGTCTGATGGGCAAGATTACCGAGGGCGCTTCCATCCTTGGTATGTTTATCATTGGTTCTTTGGTTCAGCGTTGGGTATCCATCTCGTTTACCCCGATCGTCTCGTCGGTACAGCAATCGGTTGGTTCCTACATTGTGTGGGAGACACCAACAGATCCTTCAGTGCTGGCTGAAGTTCACAATACCGGTGTGCCGATTATCTCTGAGGTCATCCAGAATGATGGTGTCGCAGCAGGTATTCGTGAAGCTCTCACTCAGTTCTCATCCCTTGGTGCCAATGCACTTGATGTGAATAAGGTCACGACACTGCAAGCTAACCTCGACTCTCTTATCCCGGGCCTTGCGGCTGTTGGTCTTACCCTTCTGTGCTGCTGGTTGCTGAAGAAGAAGGTCTCACCGATCGCTATCATCCTGGCCCTCTTCGTTGTTGGTATTGTTGGCCGTGTGCTTAACTTCATGTAAAAAAGCCATACAATAACGATAGGCTGTTCGCGCCCCATCTCGAGATTTCTCGGGTGGGGCGCAGTCTCATCCAGACAGTTTCACCTAAGGGGAATCAATGGCACAGTCCCAAAATAGTTCAGTTGACCTTACTATCAAAGCAACTTCATTCCTTGGTCTTGCAAGCTATGGCGACCTGATGATAGGAAACAAAGCGCTTGAGTATTACAACGAAAAAAACGTTGAAGACTATATACAAATTCCTTGGAGTGAAATTGACCATGTGGCTGCTTCGGTCATGTTTGGTGGAAAATATATTTCTCGATTTGCCGTGTTCACAAAAGAAAACGGTACCTATTCATTCTCAACGCGGGATAACAAGCGAACTTTGCGTGCCATGCGCCCCTATGTTCCAGACGATCGTCTCGTACGATCCCCAACCTTTTTCCAGGTTATTGGGGCAGGCTTGAAGCGACTCTTTACTGTTCGTGAGAAAAAAGGGTAGTTTGACTGACGAATGTTGTGCAATCTGAGCGATAGAATACATCGCGCTATAATAAAGAACGGACAGTATGAGTCCTACATGGGTTTAGTACGAGAAAGTGAGTAACTGTGGCAACCATTAGCACTGCAGATTTTCGTAATGGCATGGGCCTTAAGATCGATGGTAAGTATTACACCATTGTTGAGTTTCAGCATGTAAAGCCTGGCAAGGGCGGCGCTTTCGTACGCTATAAGATCAAGGATCTGCGCGATGGTCGTACGATTGATCAGACATGCAACGCTGGTACAAAGTTTGAGAGCGTACAGCTCATCACAAAGGAGATGCAGTATCTCTACAGCGATTCAGACGCTTACTACTTCATGGATATGGAAACATATGACCAAATTCCTGTATCCACCGATTATATTGGCGACAATGCTAAGTGGTTCAAGGAAAACGATATCTGCCAGCTGCTTTATGCTGACACAGAGCTTCTCGGTGTCAATCCTCCAATGTTTATTGAGGTAGAGGTAACCGAGACGGATCCTGGATTTAAGGGTGATACTGTACAAGGTGGCACCAAGCCTGCAGTTATCGAAACGGGTGCAACGGTTCAGGTGCCGATGTATCTCAACCAGGGCGAGCGTATTAAAGTCGATACGCGCACCGGCAAGTTTGTTCAGCGTCTCTAAGCGAAGAGCGCATCACTACTTTGTTATGAATCGGCTCGCCTTTTAGTGCGGGCCTTTTCATTCGTGTCTTATCGATGCTTATTGGGTATTTATCGATGTAAGGTCTTATACTAAAGGCAATTATTGCAGTCTCGGTCCGGGCCACTCGCTGAGTGTGTTCGGTGCTTGAAAGGACTCTCATGGAAGACAGCGAGATTACACTCTCCGGCATCGGTATTTCCAAAAGTGTTATTGCCCAGATTGTTTCGACAGCTGTTGAGAAGGTCGAGGGTGTTGCACGTGTTGGGGGCAACGATATTGCTTCAGGTCTTGTGTCGGTTTTTACTCGTAAATCCCTGCAATCCAGCCGTGCAGTTGAATGTGAAACAGATGAAAATGGCTTAATTGTGACCGTACATCTTGCGGTTTTCTTTGGTTACGTGTTTACTAAGCTGGCTGAACAAGTCCGCTCTGCTGTGGTGCGTGCCATTTCCGAGCATGTAGGGGTCGAAGTCTCAGCTGTTAATGTCTGCATCGATAGCCTCGTGTTTCCCAAGGAGTAACTAACTTTGTCTCGCTCTCATCTAGTCGGGCGTACACTCGCTCGAAGCCAGGCCCTGCAAGTTCTCTTTCAAGCAGAGGCCACCGGTCGTTCTGTCGATGATGTTCTCTCAGGTTCATATGTCCTAACAGGACGCTCTTCTGGTGTTTCTCACGTGGAGACAGATGAAGAGGATGGTTTGGCAGTATTTGCAGGCCCGATTGATTCCTTCGGTGAGACTCTCGCACGCGGAACCGGGGCAATGATTCCTGAACTCGATCGCATTCTGTCTCAGTTCTCTGAGAACTGGGATGTATATCGCATGCCAGCGGTAGATCGTAATCTCTTGCGCCTTGCCCTGTATGAGCTGCTTTATGTTGATGAAGTTGCAATTGCAGTTACCATTTCTGAGTCGGTAGAGCTTGCAAAGGCATATGGCACTGATGAATCCTCCCGTTTTATCAACGGTGTTCTTGGTGCAATTGCCACTGCAATTGATGAGGGAAAAGATCTCTCTCATCCTGTAGCATCCTCAGAGGTTCCGGTAACTAATGAGATTGGCGAGTAGAGCCTATGGCACGCATAGATACTTCGTCTTATAAAACCTTTTCCGAAGTTACGGATCGACTTGATGAGATTGTTAAAGCGGTGCGTGATAAGGACGCATCGCTTGAACGTTCTCTCGACCTTTTTGATGAAGCAATTGCGCTTGGCTCAAAAGCCGTGGAAATGGTTGATCGCGTAGAATTTTCTGAAGAAGAGCGTAAACAGCTGAGCGGTGAAGCTTTATCTGGGGGCGAACAGTCTAGCTCTGAGCAGCAAGCATCTGATACAGAGGAAAATGCCTCTTCCGATAAGGAGGCATAACGGCGTGCGTCCGCGTCTTGATGAAGAACTGGTTCGCCAAGGCTTTTTTCGTGATACAGACGAGGCGCTTCGATCGGTGCTTGCCGGTGAAGTTTCAACTACAAATCGGCGTCTTACTTCTCCGGGTGAACGGGTGAAGCCCGGGATTGAACTTCATGTTCGTGGTCATATTCCTTATGTGAGTCGCGGGGGTCTGAAGCTCCAACAGGGACTCGATGCCTTTAACGTGAGTCCTGAGGGACTTGCTTGTTTAGATGTTGGATGTTCTACAGGAGGATTTACCGACTGTTTGTTGCGTCGTGGAGCAGCATCTGTTCTCTCGGTTGACGTAGGTTATGCTCAATTTGACTGGTCGTTAAGAAATGACCCCCGTGTTACTTTGCTCGAACGAACCAATATTTGCGATGTTGCAACACCGGAGCGTGTGGGCTCCATTGATTTAGCTGTTTGTGATGTGTCGTTCACCTCAATCCGCACCATTCTTCCTGCTGTTTGTGCACTGCTCAACGAAAAAGGAAGTTTCCTTACGTTGGTGAAACCACAGTTTGAAGCGGAGAGAAACGAGGTAGAAAAAGGCGGAATTGTACGCGATCCGGAGGTATGGCGGAGCGTTCTACAAACGGTTACGGAAGCCTTTTTAGAATCTGGCATAGCGCCGCTCAAAGTATGTGCAAGCCCCATAACAGGTCACAAAGGCAATCATGAATTCTTGCTTCTCGGCCAAAAAGGCACAGAAGCTTCAGTCCTCGATATTGACGTTGTCATACAAGAGGCACAACAATCGAATTAGTTTCTGAACGTCGCACGGAGCTATCCGGGGTAAACTTCCTATGGTAAAAAGCGCTGCTGCGTTGGCAGTATGTTATTCGTGCTGTACTTTGTTATGAGAATGAAGTATGGCTACATGAGAGCAAACTATTGAGGAGTGTGTCCTGTGAAGATACTTCTCGTGCCAAATTACTCGAGACCCGATGCAATTGATGCTTCTCGGACAATTACCAATTGGCTCGAGTCTGAAGGCGTAGAGGTTGCGTGGGCACACGATAAAAAACTTGATGCCCAAAGGCAGACAAGTGCCGAGGGCTGTGAACTTGTGGTATCGCTTGGCGGCGATGGAACGCTACTGCGTGCGGCGCGTATTGTTGGGTATGCCGAGATTCCCATCTTAGGACTTTCTTTTGGACACCTCGGGTTTCTTACCGGTGCGGGTTCAGATGATGTGATTGGTTCTGTATCTCGAGCGCTTGCTGGAGATATGCATGTTTCTCGTCGTGCTACTCTCGATGTTGAACTCGATATGGTCGATGCCCAGGGTGCTCATAGCTGTAAGCACTTCTTCGCCCTCAATGAGCTTGCGCTTACCCGAGGTGGTGAGGGCGATATGATCGAGTTTGATTTGGCGGTATCTGGCATCCATATCGACCGTTTGCGTGGCGATGGTTTTGTCGTTTCAACAGCAACAGGATCTACCGGTTACGCCCTTGCATCGGGAGGACCCATTGTGCACCCCGATTTTAGAGGAATGGTCTGTGTGCCAATTGCGCCTCATACCATCTTGGCGCGCGCCTTTTTAGCCGCTCCGTCCGATGTTGTTGAGTTGGAAATGGTTCCTGAGCGCCCTGCAGATCGCATTGCTTTTGTAGATGGACAAGTTGCTCAACGAGATGCTTTTGTTGAGCGAGCTGCAGTGAGACGTGGGCCTGGCGATATTGTGCTGCTTGATGGGGGACCATCCAATTTCTATAAGTCGGTTTCTCGTGTCTTTTACGGTCAGGTGGGCAAATGATTGATGAACTTCGTGCCTCAAACGTTGCACTTATTCGTGAGGCAGCCATAGAGCCCGCCGATGGTCTTACGGTGCTTACAGGCGAAACAGGAGCAGGTAAGACGGCCCTGTTAGGAGCACTCAAGCTGCTTGTTGGTGAGCGTGGCGATGCAGGGCTTGTGCGCGAGGGTGCCGACGCCTTGGTGGTTGAGGGTCGCGTGGTAAGCGCTGAGGATCCTGAAGGCCACATTGTACGGAGACGTGTTGCGGCGGACGGTCGTGGTCGCGTTGAGCTTGATGGCCATATGGCATCTGTTCGCGAGTTGGCAGAAGGTGTTGGTTCTACCGTAGATCTGTGCGGCCAACACGAACACCAGCGCCTGCTCACTCCAGCTACTCATGTTGAGCTGCTCGATGCCTGGATAGGATCTGTTGCTGCGCAAGCACGTCAAGCCTATATCGAAGCGCTGAAAGAAGCCCAGGATGCACATGCCGAGCTCGAACGCATTCGTGATGCGCGCCGTGCTGATAATACCCGT
>URWR01000094.1 GCA_900551595.1 uncultured Coriobacteriaceae bacterium | reverse complement strand
TGCAGCCACAAAAGTCATCGAGGGCGATACAGCCGTTCTAGAGCGCCTAAATCTTGATAAAAACGAATATGAGGCAATGGAGCACATTATTAGTCAAATGGAGGAAGAACGGGGCTTAGATCGCGCCGCAGCCATTGCAGATATGCGCTTCTCATTTATTGAAAAGGTTGTTTCACAAACGGTAACCAAGCCACATGAAAGTCGCGAACATGAGCGCTCTCGACAGATAGATAAGATTCTCACGGGGCGATTTACTGCTATCCCCATGTTTATTTTGATAATGGGACTTGTCTTTTGGCTCACTTTTAATGTGGTTGGTTCGTTCTTTCAAGACCTCGTCGCTCAAGGCGTAGAAATTCTCACTCAGACAGTTAATAATGCCTTGGTAGAGTCTGGTACCTCTGAAGTGGTGCGATCGCTCATCGTAGACGGTGTTTTTGGTGGCGTTGGCACCGTATTGCCTATCGCACCAATCGTGGTAACTATGTACTTCTTCCTTTCTCTTTTGGAAGATACGGGCTATATGGCACGTGTTGCCTTTGTTATGGATCGGCCGCTGAGAAAAATTGGTCTTTCTGGCAGATCTATCGTTCCTATGCTCATGGGATTTGGCTGTACCGTGCCAGCAGTGATGTCCACAAGAACCCTGCCCTCGGAACGCGATCGCAAGCTTACAGTGCTTCTAACTCCTTTTATGAGCTGTTCAACAAAGCTTACGATCTATGCATTTTTCTCAGCAGTCTTTTTCCCAGGAATCGAAGGGGTCGTTACGGTAGCTCTCTATGCCCTGGGTATTGTGGTAGGGATTGCCACTTCAGCAATTGCCAATCACACCATATTCAAGGGTGAAGCTGTCCCGTTTGTTATGGAGCTGCCTAACTACCGTATCCCCTCCGTAAAAAGCGTTCTACATCTTGTATGGGATAAGATGGCAGATTTTCTGCAGCGAGCTTTTACTGTCGTATTTGTTGCCTCTATTGTCGTTTGGTTCCTGCAGTCCTTTACACCAACACTCACATTAACCGACAACCCCAGCACCTCAATTCTTGCTGCCGCCGCAGGTTGGATGGCGCCAGTGTTTTCTCCACTCGGCTTTGGAGATTGGCGTTTTTGCGTGGCGCTTATCTGCGGATTCATGGCAAAAGAGATAGTGGTTTCTACGCTCTCAGTACTTTTTGACGGTACAAGTGCCTTGCTGGCAACACTTACGCCTTTAGGAGCAGCTTCATTTTTGGTCTTTTGTTTGCTCTATACTCCTTGCGTTGCCGCAATTGCTGTTGTTCGTAGAGAACTTGGCGGAAAATGGGCGATAGGCATTGTAATCTTCCAATGCTTAGTGGCGTGGGTATGCGCCTTTGCGGTACATCTGATTGGTTCTTGTATCGGCATCGCTTAAGATGGGAGAAGAGATGCTGTCTGCACACAACAACACACAAGACGCAATGGATCTAACTCATCTTTGTAATGATGTCTCTGCCATTCGTCTTATCCTTACTGATATTGATGGCACAATTCTCCCCTATGATCGCTCAGTTGTTTCTCAAGAGTGTCGTGATGCGTTTCATGCAGCATATGATGCTGGGATACACATTGGCCCTGCCACCGGTCGCGGAGCCACACGGGTTCCAAGTGTCTTTGAACACGATGAGAAGTGCTATGCCACCATGTTGGCAGCAAACGGCATGCAGGTCATACTTGACGGCCAGCTCATCTATGAGGCGCATATTCCACATGAAGCGCTTATCCATCTGGCAAGTGTCATTCACGAACTGCCCGATTGTGGCATGATTTGCTTTGATGGTCCCCAGGCGTTGGTAGTTGAGGGAACCATAGACAACCTTGCCAAAAGCTTTCGTTCGTACGCAGCGACAGCTCGTCTGGTCTCTGAAGTCCCTTCGTTTCCAGTTATTAAAACGAATATCTTTACACCACCCATACAGGAAAAAACGGCTGAAATAGTGGCTTTACTTCGTCGAGAAGTACCAGAAATAGACTATTCACTCCCTATGCCCGGTTTTGTTAATACCACCCCACGTGGCTGGAATAAAGCTGCGGCGGTAGATTATCTTGCGCAAACACTTGGTATTGCACCAGAACAAGTTGTTGTTTTCGGGGACTCTGGTAACGATTTAGAGATGCTTTCGCACGTGCCTCATTCCGTTGCTGTTGCAGGTGCTACCGATGAAGCGCGCGCTGCCGCCCGTTGGCATATTGGTTCTTGTGAGGACGAAGCGGTTCCCCAGGCAATCAAAAAACTTGCCCAAGGACTCTGGCCGTTTACTAACTAGAATCTCTCTAGCTTTCTAACCAACCTCCACGCTCTTTTTCAAGATAAAGAGGGCGTTTTTTGACCTCAAGATACAATTTCGAGAGGTAATAACCGATTACCCCAAGGCCCAATGTCAGCAAGCCCCCAATAAGCACAATAACTGTCATGAGCGATGGCCAGCCAGCTACCGGATCGCCAAACAAAAGCGCGCGTACAACAATAAAAATAAGGCCAACAAGAGCTAGCAAAGATATGGCGCCGCCAAGCAAAGAAAGTACTTCCAGTGGCTTAGTAGAATAGGCGACTATACCGTCCAACGCATAACGTAACAGCGAGAAGAAGGACCAATTGGTCTCTCCTGCTACGCGCTCAACATTATGATAAGAGATCCATTCTGTTGAGTAGCCGACCCATCCAAACAGACCCTTTGTAAAGCGGTTATATTCACCGCAAGATAGTACCGCTCCTACAAAACGACGAGTCATCACTGAAAAATCGCGTGCTCCATCGCGCAGATTGAGATCGGTCACTTTATTCATGAGCGCATAAAAACGACGAGCAAACCACGATCGAATAGGAGGCTCACCGTCACGGCTCACTCGATATGCTGCAGCTCGCTCACAGATACCATCCTGTACAAGCCCGCACATTTTCAACAATAAAGCTGGAGGGTCTTGTAAATCAGCATCCATTACCGCAATAAGATCCGCTTCTGATGCATATGCCTGTACAAGACCGGCATACAGCGCTGCCTCTTTACCAAAGTTGCGTGAGAAAGAAATAAACGCAGCCTCTGAATGCTCTGCGCAAACATGATGCAGCACCGCAAGTGTGGCATCTGATGAGCCATCATCCACAAAGATATAGTGAACTTTAATACCGAGAAATGCGTCTAGTTGCTCTGCAACCCTAGAACATTCATCCAAAAAGGGGTTGATAGTATCTTGTTCATTATGACAAGGAACAACAATTGTCAGTAAAGTCTCTTCAGCTGCTTCTTGATCTGAAAAGGCCGAGCAGTCTTCAGCTTCTATCCGAGCCATAGCTCACCTTTCCATAACGGTAATGGTCAACTTCAATGATTTATACGGCATATAAAATGATTTGCTTTCTATAATACCAGAGGCGTTATATGACGTTGCTGCATAATCAACCGCGGTACCTGGATACCCCTCAAAAATAGGATCGTCCTCTGTGCCATTGGTAACGCAGACAAACTTCCCTTGATAATCTTCAAATGCGCCCGGACGCTTCTCGTCAGAAATCGTAAGTGCGGGTGAGAACGCCTCATAGGCATCATAGTCCCCTTTTGGATACACATACGTATTATCAAGCGTTATGGGTACTTCAGGAACTGCAACGGCCAATATGCCGGCAGGCTGAATATCAGAATATACATTGACGCCAACAACAACCGGTAAGTACCCGTCTTCAGTTTGAGTTATTTCTCGGTAATATGCGATCGCCCTCTCGTTTAAAGGATCGTAGGCAGCTATTGCAGAATTAATCTGAGAGCAAAGTGCTAGCACCGAAAGCGATGCTATTCCCACACTCACCACAAAAGACCCGCGGGCCCGTACAAAAATTGTCGAGATCATAATTGCAAATGGCCCAATAACAACAAATAAATAGCGTGCCATAAGCACGGGACTAATGCTCAGAGAAATGATCAGCGATATAACGATCGTGCCAATATATACAAAACCAGCAGCTACAGAAGGGCTAACCAAAACAAATGCAGATTTGATAAGAATCTGTTTAATATGACTAAATTTCTGCCCCTCTCCACGGCGAAATAGCGGCATGCAAGCATTGCGTCCAGCCAATACCAAAGCCGCCAAACATGCGGCAACAAAAGCGGATAAAGCGCTAAGGCACACAACTTGCCAGATCAAGCCATTTCCACCAGAGACAAGCGATTCAATAGTTTCATTAAAGGTTGGAAAGAGTGCAATATCCAAAAAAGTATCTGGAAACGTAAGGGAGATCCAGAAGCCTTGGCGTACATGTGAGACTTGGGCAAAAAGGACATGTAACCAGGGCATATAAGCAAGGATGCAAATAATTAGCCCTATACCAAAACATACAAATTGTCGTTTTATATACGGTGTTTTTGGGCGAGCAGCATGACCTGCAATGAGCGCTATAAGCACAAAAAGAAGACACAGTGCCGCAGCAAGACAAGAGAAATAATGCATATAAGCACATGCGATTGCTCCAGCAAATGCCCCTATCCACCACTGAAGAGGAATATCTTCTTGAGCGTCATTTAACACGCGTCGGGCTATGCGCGAACACATAAGAAATGTGAACATGACAAAAAAAGCAGCCCAGGAATACATGCGGATATCAACCGATTCAGCCAATGCCCACGGGCTAAATAACACGATAAAGGTATATCCCAGACAGGTTTTATAACCTATATCGCGACGTACAAAAATCCAACCAAGTGCTGCACAAGCAGCAAGACCAGCTACTGAAAAGAGACGGCAGATAATGGGATTTTGCCCAAATAAGGTGACAACACCGTGCAACATCCAATAGTACAGAACCGGATGAACATCTGCGGATCCAATACGCCAAATATCAGCAAGTGAATGACGAGCTAAAGCAATTGAATAGCTCTCATCAAACCAAATTGCACTGGTGAACGCTGTAATCAAATTAAAGGAAAGACCCAAAAGAAAAAGGATCACCCATACATAGCGAATATGACGAAACGCTTGCGTAGCAACAGAAAGAGGAACTGAATTGGTAGCATTAGAACTATTATCTGGAGCATCATCTTGTGTCATAGAAGAAGAACTCATGCGTCTCTTTCGGGTTCCCGGATAGAATTACCTATCCTTATTTAAAGCACAAAAGTTTCTGAAACAGCAACTTATAGATATTCTCATGCCCAAACAAGTTCTTGTCAACGGTTGTTAAAACACTAACTATTCGCCTGCGATAGATGGGAACATCATGAATAAAACCTTTAAGAAACACGGGGGTTTTAACGAGGATCTTCGTGGAGAGGCAGCTGCACTTGCATGGCTTAAGGAAGCCGAACAGCAAGGTGGCCTTCCTGCAGTTACTGTTATTTCTTCTTCGCAAGATACTCTTATTGAAGAACAAATAGTTACTACAGTACCAACTGCACAGGTAGCTCGAAAAGCTGGAAGAGCACTAGCAATAACCCATGCAGCAGGAGCCGGATGGTATGGTTGTCCTCCACCTGATTGGCATGGTAACAGCTATGTTATTTCTGGTGTTTGTACGCCTGTTGTCTCTCAAGAGAATTCATACACCTCTTGGGGTGCATTTTTCGCACATGAACGCCTAGAACCGTATATGAAATACGCGCGCGATCGTCAGGTTCTACAAGCGAGTCACATAAAGATACTTGAACGTATATGTACCCGCCTTGATAGGGGTGATTTTGATACACCACAACCTTTGCTTGTAGAGCAGGCGTCTACCAACTCCAACATAGCATGCGCTCGAATTCATGGGGATCTTTGGGCTGGCAATCTCTTATGGGATGCAAACCCCACAAACCCGATAGGAGCCATACTTATAGACCCAATGGCACATGGTGGACATGCGGAAACAGATCTCGCCATGTTGGCGCTTTTCGGATGTGCATATCTTAAGGAATTTATTGAGGGGTACGAGAGTATTTCTCCCCTTGCAGATGGTTGGCAAGAACGAATTGCTCTCCACCAATTATCGCCACTGCTTTTGCATTGTGCTCTTTTCGGCAGTGCCTATGTATACGAAACAATGCGCGCTGCTGAGCGGTACATATAATTATCGCTCATAAAAAGGGATGCTCTTACACGATAAGCATCCCTTATTCGCAAAGGTTGTTATCGATTGATTATCGATCGCCAAAATTAATACCGAGAGCACGCGCCTCACGTACGAGATCGCTCTTAGGATCGACATACTTAAGTTTTCCTGCAATCTTATCTAGTGGCACGTGAGTCATCTTGCCGTTGACCAAAGCAACCATATATCCAACTTTGCCACTTAAGAAACCAAGTGCAGCTTCGACACCACACTGAGTTGCAAAAATGCGATCCTGAGCATCCGGTGCACCACCACGCTGTGTATGCCCTGGAATGGCAACGCGTGTTTCACGTCCTGTTTGCTTTTCAATTTCCTTGGCGATGTCATACACAATGGAAGGGCTCTTACGTGCAGCAAGCTTCTTCTTGTACTCCTTCTTTGGAAGCTTAGAATCCTCTTTGGAGATTGCGCCTTCTGCTACGGCCACAATGGTGAAGCGACTACCTGTTTCCATGCGTCTGGACTTCCT
>URWR01000093.1 GCA_900551595.1 uncultured Coriobacteriaceae bacterium | reverse complement strand
TGGTACGGAGTATGAGCCGGCATTCCTTGAGCTTAAAGCTGCGGCTGAGAAGGTTTCCTCCGTAGATCGACAGGGCTCCGAACGCGAAAAGCACGGCGTATTTACTGGCCGCTATGTAATCAACCCCGTTAATGGCCGTCCTGCCCCTATCTGGGTCGCCGATTATGTACTCATGGATTACGGCACCGGTGCCGTCATGGGTGTTCCGTGCGGCGATCAGCGCGACTTCGATTTTGCTAAAAAGTATGGCCTGGAGATTGCTCCGATTATCTGTGAGAAAGACGATCCTCTTTACGAGGAACTCAAGGATGAGCGTGAGCTTAAGGTAACTTCGGTTGACTGGGATCATGCAATGGAGGCCGAAGGCTATCTGGTGCAGTCCGGGCAGTTTACCGGCATGAAGGGCGGCAAGCATTCCGAGGCTGTCGATGCAATTATCGATTGGCTTGGCGAGCAGGGCCTTGGTCGTAAGACGGTGCAGTTCCGTCTACGTGACTGGCTTATTAGCCGTCAGCGTTACTGGGGAAACCCCATTCCTATGATCCATTGCGATTGCTGTGGTGACGTTCCAGTTCCTTATGAAGATCTTCCTGTTACGCTGCCTGACACACTTGATCTGGGTGCCGGCGAGACACTTGCTCAATATGCGCCTTTCTATGAGACAACCTGCCCGAAGTGTGGACGTCCCGCTAAGCGCATAACCGACACAATGGATACCTTTACCTGCTCAAGCTGGTATTATCTGCGCTATTGCGATCCTCATAATGAAGAGCTTCCGTTCTCTAAGGAAGCAGTGGATCGCTGGATGCCGGTGGATAACTACATTGGCGGTATTGAGCATGCTATTTTGCATTTGCTCTACAGTCGTTTCTTTACCAAAGTCTTGCGCGACCTTGGCATGATTGATATTGATGAGCCCTTCGAGAACCTCCTTTGCCAGGGTATGGTGAAGGATGCCAATGGTGACACCATGTCAAAATCCAAGGGCAATGTTGTGCCACCCTCTTCGGTGATTGAGCCCTATGGTGCGGATACCATGCGTCTTGCAATTCTCTTTATCGCTCCGCCCGAGAAGGACTTTAACTGGGACGAAGAGGCTGTTGCTGGCGCTAATCGCTTTATCAAACGTGCTTGGCGTGTAGTGTGGCTGCTCTCTCAAAACGCATCAGAGGGCTCGGTGGACGTCTCTAAGCTCGATGCAAGCGGCAAAGAGCTGTGGCGCACACTTAACGCTATGGGCATAAAGTGCACAACAGACTTTGATCGTGGTCAGTTTAATACGGCTATATCTGCTGTGATGGAGATTACTAACGCTGCTTCTAAGTATGTAAATGAGGTAGCTCTCGATAAGCGTGACCCGCAGCTTTGCTTTGCTGTTGCTCATGCAATCGTAACGATGCTTGCTCCGATTTGCCCGCATTGGGCTGAAGAACTTTGGCATAAAGCGCTCGATCAGGAGGGGTCTGTTTACAATGCAGCCTGGCCTGAGTTTGATGCTGAGGCGGCTAAAGCCGATGAGGTCGAGATTGCTGTTCAAATTAAGGGTAAGGTCCGCGCACGTATCACAGTGAGTGCTTCAGCCTCTGATGAAGAAGTTGGCGCTCTTGCACGTGAGGCAGTTTCTGAGCAGCTCGCAGGTAAAGAAATCAAGAAAGTGATCGTCATTAAAGGCCGTTTGGTGAATATTGTGGCGGTTTAGTTTATTTCGATAATTACCTGCACAGATAACCTGTGCAGGTAATAAGTAAGCTTGACGCACGTTCTTTTATGTGTGTATATTTACACACAATAGTTTGTTGGATTAGGAAGGAAGTGGGGTGCACGTTTGCCCTGCTTCCTTTTGTCTGTAAGGCCGAAAGGAGTGCATGTGGCCAACGAGAGTCTTGTGAAACGGCTTCTTACCGAGCTTGAACAAGTTGCACCGGAACATAATGCCGACATTGTAGATGTTGAGGTTGTGGGTGCTACTAAGGCGCCGTGTGTTCGTGTGCGGATTGATCATGCACGAGAAGATGCTGCCCCAATAACCCTTGATGAAGTTTCTGCCCACAGTTCATGGGTTAACGAGGTTATTGATGAGGTTGATCCGTTTCCTGGCTCCTATACCGTTGAAGTATCTTCTCCGGGCTGAGATAGGCCGCTTCGTCGTGCTCGCGATTTTGAGCGGTTTTCTGGCGAACGTGTCTCTCTGGTGCTTCGTGCACACGAAGGTCGTCGTCGCTTTACAGGTGAGCTCGTCGGCATGCGCTCTGGGCAGGTTGTACTGAGCTGCGACGATGGCGAGCATGCATTTAATCTTGATGAAATTGGTCGTTGTACTATCAAACCTCAATTCGACGCCTCGGGTTCCCCCGAGGGTCGCAAGTAGACCAGGAGGGGAAATATCATGGCATCCGAAATGATGGAAGCGCTCATGGCGCTGTGTCAGGAAAAGCATATAGATCAGCTCTACTTGCTTGACTGCCTCGAGCAGTCGCTCGCAAAGAGCTATGCAGATATTCTGCATCTCGACTGGGGCGCCAAGGTTACTATCGATCGCGCTACAGGCAGGATTTATGTCTACCGTCTTGAGCCTCGTGACGAATCATTTGATGAGGAAACAGGCGAATTTACTGAATATGATGAGATTGATGTAACGCCTCCCGACACCAGTCGTATTGCTGCCCAGCATGCTAAGGCGGCCATCAATGCAATTGTACGCAATGCTGCTCGCCAGCAGATTTATGAGGAATTCTCTGAGCGCATTGGCGACATTATCACCGGTACGGTACTTCAAATTACCAATGAGTTCACAATTGTAAAGATCCGCGAAGGTGTCGAGGCTGAGCTGCCTTATTTCGACCTTCGTCGTCATCCCGAGGAGCGCAATGAGCGTCCTCAGGGCGAACGTTATTCTCACAATCAGCGTATTAAGGCCATTATTGTTGATGTGCGCGACCCGAATAGCAATGCACAGCCCATTCGCGGTGAGCATATGCGTCCTTCAATCGTAATCAGCCGTACGCATCCCGATCTTATTCGCCGTCTGTTTGAGCTCGAGGTTCCCGAGATTTACGACGGTGTCGTTGAGATTCGTTCAATTGCCCGTGAGCCTGGTGCGCGTTCTAAGGTCGCTGTTTCTTCACTCGATAGCCGTCTCGATCCGGTTGGCGCCTGTGTTGGACCGCGTGGTAGCCGCGTGAGAACAGTCGTATCCGAGCTGCGTGGCGAGCGTGTAGATGTGGTTCTTTGGAGTGACGATCCTGCAACGTGTGTCGCCAACGCACTATCGCCGGCTAAGGTTAGCCGCGTTATTGTCGATCCTGAAACTGGTCATGCAACGGTTATTGTGCCTGACGATCAGCTCTCCTTGGCAATTGGTAAGGAAGGTCAGAATGCTCGTTTGGCAGCCCGTCTTACTGGTTTGCACATCGATATCAAGAATGAATCGCTGGCTGCCGGTATTCTTCGCGGTATGGCCGCTGCTGAACCTGAGCATGAGGAAGTCAGTGAAGATGAAGAGCATCGTTGCGAGTATGTGGGCCCCAATGGTGTCCGTTGCCGCAACATGGCTCGTCCTGGTTCTCCATATTGTGGCATCCATGAGAAGATGGCTGAGCTTGCCGATGTGGAAGTATCAGACGATCCAGATTCACTGATTTAAGCCTGGGCAGATGCCCCGAATTCGATGAGACATAGAGAAGGGAGTGCCCATGGCAAAAGTTCGTGTTCATGACCTTGCTAAAGAATATGGAATGACAAGCAAGGAAATGCTTGGTCATCTCAAAGATATGAAGATTCCAGCCAGCTCTGCATCATCTGCACTGGAAGAGGCGTATGTCTCAATGGTGCGCAAAAAGCTGGCCCCCATTCTTGAGGCGCGTAAGGCTGAGATTGAAGAGCAGAAACGTCTTGAGAAAGAAGAGCACGAGCGCGAGGAGCAGGAAGCTCGCGTTAAGGCCGAAGAGGAGCGCCTTGCAGCAGAGCGTCGTCGCGAGGTAGAGCGTGCCGAGGAAGAGCGTCGTCGTGCTGCCGAAGAGAAGGCTCGTGCTAAGGCAAAGGCAGAAGAAGACGCGCGCCGCGAAGCTGAGCGCAAAGCAGCTGAAGAGGCTGAGCGAAATCGCGTGCATGACAATGCTCCCAGCTCTGTTCCTTCTATGGCGAGCTTGTTAGAGCAAATCGCTCAGCAGGAAAAGGTCCTTGCGGAGACCAAGGCTCACAAGGAAGAAGAGCGCAAGGCTGAACGTGAAGAGCGTCGCAGCTCACGCAATTCGCGTGGTTCTCGCAATTCCCGTTCTTCGAACAATGATGCTCCAAGCAGCGAGCCGCAGCATCGCAGGAGCCGCAATAACACGGTGGGTGCCGCTGCAATGGATGTTGCAGGTGAACAGGCCCGTGCTGAGGGAGCTGGAAAGAATAGGCGTGGTCGCGGAAACAAGAACCACCACAATGAGAACTCCAGCGAGGATCGTTACAGCCGTATGGCGCGTGCAGCCGAGGAATATAATCGCGAGCATGTTCTCGAAGAGGCTCGCGCTGCAGTTGAAGAGGCAACCCGTGAATCCACAGGGCGTCGTCGTAAGCGCAAAGAGCGTCGTCAAAAGCAAGCTAAGGAAGCAGCTGAACAGCAGCGCATAGAAGAAGCCATTGCGAACGACCAGGATCTTTCGCAGCTCGATACGGTAAAGGTTCCGCAGGGTTCTACCGTAGCTGAGCTGGCAGATCTTCTGAATGTGTCCGCTAACGACATTATTAAGCGTCTGTTCTTGTTGGGCACGCCTCTTACCATGACGCAGAGCATGACTGACGATCTCATCGAGCTTGTGGCTGATGACCTGGGTCGTAAGGTTCGCGTTATGACCAAGGAAGAGGAGAATTCGTTCACCTTCTACGACGATCCGAAAGATCTGCTTCCGCGTCCTCCAGTGGTTACGGTAATGGGACACGTTGACCACGGTAAGACGTCGCTTCTCGATGCTATTCGTCATACCGGTGTTGCTGAAGGCGAAGCTGGCGGTATTACACAGGCTATTGGTGCTTCCCAGGTGCTTATCAACGGAAGGCCTATCACCTTTATTGATACGCCTGGTCACGAAACCTTTACTGCCATGCGTGCACGCGGCGCTAAAGTAACCGACATCGTTATTCTTATTGTTGCTGCTGATGACGGCGTTATGCCTCAGACTGTTGAATCTATCAACCACGCAAAGGCTGCTGGCGTGCCTATCATCGTTGCAGTCAACAAGATTGATAAACCCGGTGCAAACCCGGATAAGGTCCGCCAGGAGCTCACGGAATATGGCATTATTCCCGAAGAGTGGGGCGGCCAGAATATGTTCGTAAATATTTCTGCCAAGAAGAAGATTGGTATCGACGAGCTGCTTGAGACCGTTCTGCTTCAGGCCGATGTTCTCGAGCTCAAAGCCAATCCCAACACCTTTGCTTCCGGCAACGTACTTGAGGCAAAGCTGGATCGTGGTCGCGGTTCTGTAGCAACGGTTCTCGTAACGCGCGGTACTCTGCATGTGGGCGATGCGCTTGTTGCAGGACTCTCTTTTGGTCGCGTACGTGCTATGGTCGATCCTAAGGGCAATTCCGTTGAGGAAGCTGGCCCTTCGGATGCTGTTGAGATTTTGGGTCTTCAGAGTGTTCCTATGGCAGGCGACGAATTCCGCGTCTTCCAAGACGAGCGTGATGCACGTGATTTGGCCGATCAGCGCGCCCTCAAGGCCCGTATTGAAGAGCAGAACCGCGTGAAGCATGTCACGCTTGAGAACCTCTTTGACACCATGGCATCTGCTGATGTTAAGGAACTGAATCTCATCATCAAGGCTGATGTTCAGGGCTCTATTGAGGCTCTTCAGGATTCTCTCAATAAGATGGATCAGTCTGAGGTACGCATCAATCCCATTCCCTCTGCTGTTGGTGCTATTACCGAAACCGACGTTATTCTCGCCGATGCCTCCAATGCAATTATCATTGGCTTTGGTGTGCGCCCGGAGGCCAAGGCACGCAATGCTGCCGAGCGTGCTGGCGTTGAAATTCGTACCTATAGCGTCATTTACAAGGCCATCGAAGATATCGATGCCGCTCGTATTGGCATGCTCAAACCCACCGAAGAAGAGCACCAGACGGGTGTGGCAGAGGTTCGCGAGACCTTTAAGGTGCCCAAAGTCGGCGTTGCTGCTGGCTGCATGATGAGCGAAGGCGAAATCTCTCGCGACGATTCCGTGCGCCTTGTTCGCGATGGTATCGTGGTCTTTGAGGGCAAGATCGCTTCACTCAGGCGCTACAAGGATGACGTTAAGAGCGTTAAAGCAGGCTTTGAGTGCGGCATCAGCCTTGAGAACTATCAGGACTTCCACCCCGGTGACCTTATCGAGGGCTTCCGGATCGTGGAGGTTGCTCGTACAGAATAGCGAGGTGGACCATGAAGCAGAACTCTGGATCACGTCGATCAAATGAGTTGGCACGTGAGAAACTTGCGAATATTTTGCTGTATGAAATTGCCGACCCTGACCTCGCGTTCGTTACCATAACGGGCGTGGAGGTCTCGGTTGACCGTTCCTTTATGCGTGTATACGTAAGCTGTGAACCCGATCGTTACGATGAGGTTTTGGCTGCGCTTGCACGCGCTAAAGGGAGGATTCGCTCATTGCTTGGCCGTAGTCTCGGTTGGCGAGTAAC
>URWR01000092.1 GCA_900551595.1 uncultured Coriobacteriaceae bacterium | reverse complement strand
AGCCGCATCGCTACTACGATTTTTCTCATCGTGTATCCATTGGTTATGCTGATGTTGGCTCTCAGGTAACCGTTGTAGGCCAAGTAGACCGGATTAAGGTTAAGCGCCCGCGTCCACGCCTTTCGATCGTTGAATTATCTGTGATTGATGAGACAGGCGTTATGCTGGCAACCTTTTTTAAGCAGCCTTGGGTAGCTGAGCAAGTACACGAAGGGGATTGGATTGCTCTTTCGGGCAAGGTGAGTTTTGCCTATGGGTTTCGCCAGATGAAGGCTCCTTTTTATGAAGTATTAGCTGCAACAGATAATCCGGAAAACTATGCTCGGGTGCTTCCGGTACATCCTGTTGGTGAGGGCATTTCTGTTGCATGGATGCGACGCATTATGGCGGCTGCGCTTGCCGATATAGGAGATATAAGCGATTTTGCGCCAGCTTGCCTTGTCGCCTCACATGATCTTATGACAGAAGCTTGTGCTTTACGGGAGCGTCATTTCCCACATTCGTTAGATGGTGCTGGAAAAGCCCGTCGTCGACTTGCGTATGACGAACTGCTCTGTCTCCAACTTGCACTGCTTGCTCGCCGGCGTCTCTCACAGGGTGATGCTGCTGCCTTCACCCACTGTATTACTGGTCCGAGGCTTGCTGCACTCCGGGCTGCCCTGCCCTTTACGCTTACCGAGGAACAAGAGCGCTCAGTCATAGAAATTCTTTCAGATATGGCTGCTCCACACGTTATGAATCGTCTGTTACTTGGCGATGTTGGAACAGGAAAAACTATTGTTGCAGCCTGTGCTTTAGCCTCTGCTGTGGACAGTAATACGCAAGCAGCTATGATGGCTCCTACCTCTGTTCTTGCTCGTCAATATGCGGAGAAGTTGGGACCCCTTTTTGATGAGGTGGGCATACCGTGGGCTCTTTTGGTGGGTGCTACAGATCCGGATGTGCGCGCTCAGACAACCGCACGTCTTGCTGAAGGAATGCCAATGGTGGTCTTTGGTACCACGGCACTTCTTTCGGAAGATGTTGCATTCACGCGCTTATCCCTTGTGGTTATCGATGAGCAACATCGCTTTGGTGTAGAGCAACGCGCGGCTCTGAGAGCAAAGGGGCCGGGGTGTGATTTGCTTGCTATGACAGCAACTCCTATCCCGCGAACATTGGCGCTCTCCATCTATGGCGACTTTTCACTTTCACGCATAGCAAAGCGGCCACATGCAGGGGCGGGCATAACTACCGTATCGGTAACCCCAGAAAATCTCGATTTAGCCTATGGAGCTATTCAGGATGCGCTGGCAGCTGGACATCAAGCATATATCGTCTGTCCTCTCATTGATGAGAGCGATGCTGGCAGTGATATTGCCGATGATATGGTTCGCGATGCTCTGCAAGAGCAAAACGGCTCGGCATCCATCTCTAACATGCATGCTGCCACTACAACAGCAAAAAAGCTTTCGGAACAAGTATTTCCGCATGCGCGGATTGATGTTCTCACCGGACGCATGGCCGCTGCAGATAAAGACCGTGTGATGGAGCGCTTTTATGCAGGCACGATAGATATTCTCGTATGCACAACGGTTGTGGAAGTTGGCGTAGATGTGCCAAACGCAACGGTGATGCTCATCTACGATGCCGATCGTTTTGGTTTGGCTACACTGCATCAATTGCGCGGTCGCGTAGGAAGAGGAACGACTGCTGGTACGGTGTACCTCGAGACGCGTGCTCGCAAAGGAACACCTGCACGGAAACGTCTTGAGGCTCTGGAAGCAACTTCTGATGGTATGAAGCTTGCACAGCTTGATCTTGATCTTCGCCATGAAGGAGATGTGTTGGGATATCGTCAACATGGCGTAAGGTTGAAAACGGTAGATTTCAGTGCTGATGAAGATTTAATCCAGGCAGCACATGATGATGCTGTTGCAATTGTCACGAAAGACGCTGAATTACAATCGGACGAGTATCGTGCTTTGCGTTTAGAAGTTCGCCGGCGTTATGCATCTTATTTTGAAGAGATGGAGGGTTGATGAGGGTTATTGGTGGACGTTGGCGCGGCAGGCATTTAGACGCTCCTGAAGGTAGGGGAGTAACTCGTCCAACGACCGATCGCGTTCGTGAGGCAATGGCTTCAATGGTGCTTGCAGCGTGTGGTCTCTCGCTCACTTCTGTCCATGTTCTCGATGCTTTTGCCGGATCCGGTGGTCTCGGAATTGAGTTGCTCTCTCGTGGAGCTGCCTCAGCAACGTTTGTTGAAATGAACCGTAAAAGCGCAGCGGTTGTCCGTCGCAATCTTACTCAGCTGGATGTACGCTCTCCAGAAGCTCGGGTGCTTTCAGGAGATATATTTCGTTTGAGTGCTCGCGGTTCTCTTCCTGGTGCTCCTTTTCAAATTGTGTTGCTCGATCCACCTTACGCAACTGATCCAGAAGATCTCGCGCAACTTATTGCTTCGCTTATGGAACATGGGTCCCTTACAGAAGGTTCACTTGTTCTCTATGAGCGTGCTGAACAAAACAAAACGCTTCAGATGCCTCTGTTGATGCCCATTTCTTCTAAGCGTTATGGCTCTACACATATCGACCTTCTCCGTGTGGAAGGAGTGGAACAATGAGACGCCCTTTGGGTTCCGATATTGTTCATGCGGTAGTACCGGGCACATTTGATCCGGTTACCTTTGGCCATCTTGATGTAATTGTTCGTGCTAGCCGTCTTTTCTCAAAGGTAACCGTGGCGGTGGCTTCCTCTCAGGGAAAGAATGGCACAGGGCCGGTATTTACGCTTGATGAACGTATGGATATGGTCCGTGAAGCTCTTATTCAAGAGGGCGTTGCTTGTGGACCCACAGAGCGCGTGGATGTGGCACCGCTTACTGGCCTGTTGGTAGATTTTTGCCATGAGGTGGGTGCAGGAGCTGTTGTGAAGGGTTTGCGAGCAACAACTGATTTTGAATATGAATTACAGCAGGCAGATCTTAATGCCCGACTTGCTCCCGACCTCGAAAGCATTTATGTTATGTCCAGTCCTGAACTCGGATTTATCTCTTCTTCGATAGTTCGAGAGCTTGCTGCGTTTGCTGGACCGCTTGATTTGCTTGTGCCACCGGTTGTAGAGCAACGTCTACGTGAGCGTTATGGGCGAAAATCTGATACGCTGCTATCGTAAAAGAATTAGTTGGCCTGGCGCTTGTCCGGGCTATTGGATGGGTGCGAGATCCTCACGAAAGGAGACCTTCAATGCAGCCGGGTGAGGAAATCGAGAGCTTGGTTGACGAGCTTGAGGCCATTGTGAGCGAAGGCAAGACTCCGCTTACGGGTGGTGGACAGAAAAAGATCATCGATGCGCAGGATATCTATGAGATCCTGGATGAGATTCGTCGGGTATTTCCCCAGGAATTTGCCGATGCTCGCCGTATTGTAAAAGAGCAGAGCGAGATTATCGCTCATGCGCAGCAGCAGGCTGATTCTATTGTGGCCGACGCTCAGCAGCAGGCTATGATTCTTGCTGGCGATCAGGAAATCGTTCGTCTTGCGCAGCAGCAGGCTGATGATATTCGTGACCAGGCGCAGCAGTATGAGCGCGACACGCGTTATAACGCCGAGGAATATGCAGAATCTGTGCTCGAGCATCTTGAGGAAAATCTCAAGTCGCTTACCGGCACGGTTTCGAGAGTACGCCAGACATTGGATGAGAATTCTGGTCCGCGTAATACTTCCAACAATGTGCCCTGGTAGGGGTTGTGTTTGCTATGGAACCTATCATTGTTCGTGTGGATGATCGTCTAGAAGCGCCTGGTGAGTCGATTACCGTCTCGGGCACTTTAGATCTGTCGTCGTACGAAATGGGCGGTCGTACCTTCACTTTGCCCGATGGGGCATCGTATAACCTCGTGCTTACCAATGCTGGTGATGGTATTTTGGCCACTGGTATTTTGCATGCACATGTAGAAGGTGTGTGCGACCGGTGTCTCGATCCTGCTGCCTTTGATGTTTCTGCAGAGGTGGATGAATACTATCTCTTTGAAGAGCCTGAAGAAGCTTTTTCTGAGGACGAAGAGGACGATGTCGATTATTCGCTCATCTCAGATGACGATACGATCGACCTGTCCGAAGCACTTCTCAGTGCCTTGCTCATGGAAACGCCCTATATCGTTCTTTGCCGCCCTGACTGTAAAGGTTTGTGTCCAATTTGTGGAGCAAATCTTAATGAGGGTGACTGTGGGTGTGCCAAGCAACAAGAAGAGAAGGAGCTCGAAGAGAGTCCATTCGCAGTTTTGCGCAATCTTCAACTCGGTGAAGACGAGTCAAACGAGTAAAATCGTGCTTGTTGTGTGAAGCTGGAGATTTGTGCTGAGAAACACACAAATACCGCAATATGTGGTACTATCGTCTGCTGTGATTCGTTGCGGGCGTGCGCATCGTCCGCTCGCTATCTTCAAGGACGTTGTTAGAGAGGTTCATGATGGCAGTTCCTAAGCAAAAGAAGGGCCGCGGTGCCACTCACACTCGCCGTTCGGCTAACAGCAGGCTTGATGCGCCCGCTCGTTCTGTTTGCCCGCAGTGTGGTGCTACAAAGCTCCCGCATCGCGTATGCCCCAATTGCGGCCACTATCGCGACCGTGAGGTAATCGTTACTGAGTAACGAAAACGTATGCACGGCCCGGGAGGCCGGCCCTTCTGGGGTCGGTCTCTTTTTTGTATGAATTGTTCGCGTACATAACGCGAGGAGGGAAGGAAAGCCATGACCACCATTTGCGTAGATGCTATGGGCGGAGATGAGCGTCCTGAGGTTGTACTTGAGGGCATTGCTCGTGCTCTTGAAGCAGATTCAGATCTCGAGGTTTTGGTAGCCGGAAATGAAGAGGTTGTCCAACCCTTCTGCGCCTCTCATACGAAGGCTCGTGCACTTGTAACTACTGAAGTTATCGGCATGGGGGAGCATCCTGCTGAGGCTGTACGCACAAAGACCGATTCAAGTATTGTTCGTGCATGCGAGGCAGTACGTGCTGGCGAAGCAGATGGCTTTTTCTCTGCAGGTTCTACTGGCGCTATGCTTGTAGCTTCCACGCTTAAAGTTGGCCGCATCAAAGGTGTTAAGCGACCTGCTATTGCTGTTGCATTTCCTGCAGCTGCAGGTCGAGAAAAGGTAGTGCTTGACCTTGGAGCAAACGCCGATTGTCGTCCAGAGGTAATTGTGCAGTTTGCACGTATGGGAGCCGCCTATGCACATGTTGCACTTGGTATAGAAAATGCTCGTGTGGCTCTGCTCTCAAACGGATCCGAAGATACAAAGGGCTCTGAAACAGTTATTGCTTATCATGATGCACTTGCTGCTGCAGACTGTGGTTTTGTGGGCAATTGCGAAGGCAATGATCTGCTTATGGGTGATTTTGATGTTATTGTCTGCGATGGATTTACGGGCAATATTGCTCTTAAAACCATCGAAGGTACGGCAAAGTACCTCATTGGCCGCCTGCGCAATGCAGCGAATGAATCGAAGCGCTATTTATTGGGAGCAGGTCTTCTTAAGCCGGCAGTAAAAGACATTGCCAAAGATCTTTCTGGAGATGCTCATGGCGGTGCCATTCTTCTTGGTTTGAAGGCTCCCGTTTTGATCGGTCATGGCGCCACTAGTGCAACGGCTGTTATGAATGGCACACTCGCTACTGCCGCTGCCGTTCGTAATGGGCTTGTTGAGCGCATTGCAGCATATATCGCTTCCTAGAGTTGGGTATGAGTACAATCGGGAAGTAGAACCTGACATTGCTGCATAAATGTGCAGAAAGAAGGAGGGAGCGCGTATGGATCGCGCAGCCATACTTGATACGGTTATCCAGCTTGTTTCCGAGACGTTGGGCGTAGATGCCTCATCGGTAAATGAAGACACTACGTTTGCCAGTCTCAATGCGGACTCATTTGACATGTTGGAGCTTGTCACCAGCATGGAAGATGAATTCGGCATGGCCTTTGATGAGAGTCAGCTTTCGTCGATCATAACTGTTCATGATGCAGTAGATGCTATTGCTGCGGCTCAGTAAGGAGTCGCTTGTGGCGTCACGTATTTCACAGATCGATCGGCTTGAGCAGATTACAAACTATGTATTTAAAGACAAGGCCCTTGCACAGAGTGCCATTACGCATCCTTCGGCTGTAGAAGGTGAGCCTATTTGGTGCTCTTATGAGCGCCTTGAATTTCTTGGCGACTCCATTTTAGGTGCCCTTGTTGCGACCGACTTATTTGAGCGCTATCACGATATGGACGAGGGTTGTCTTACTCGTATGAAAATAGCGCTCGTTTCAGGAAACATGCTTTCTGAGGTTGCAGGTGAACTTGGACTTGGCGAATGCATTATTTTTGGTGGGTCAGAGCGCGGTACTCATGCCCGCGGTATGCATTCAGCTCTTGAAAATGTCTATGAAGCGGTAGTCGGCGCTTTGTATCTCGATGGTGGTGCTGAGCCAGCACATGCTTTTGTCGAGCGCACCTTAGAGCCGCGCATGTCTCGTCATCTCGCAGCGACGGCGGAAAGTCCTAAATCCTTGCTGCAAGAGGTTACACAGCGGGATTTTAAATGTGCCCCGTCATATAAGCTGATAGGCCAAGAGGGGCCTGCCCATAGCCCAACATTCACCTCTGTCGTTCTTGTGGATGGCAAAAGCGCTGGGCGCGGTAACGGTTCAACTTTGCTCA
>URWR01000091.1 GCA_900551595.1 uncultured Coriobacteriaceae bacterium | reverse complement strand
CTTCGCTATGGAACGCTTCATCATCAAGATCTGATCCTGCCAAAATGGTAAGCGTATCCCCTTCCTCATCGTCCTGCATTTTATTGATGATATCGAGCGTGACATCCTCAACAGAATTGCCCACAGCAATAATTGCTCCACCAACAATGCCCATAACATCTCCTGCGTGAATGGGAGAACCATCCGCAGCAGCTGAATCACGAACGGCTGTTGTTACCTCGCCATCTCGAACTTCAGAGATAGCCTCGGTCATAGCTTCAACATTGTCACTGAGTGATGCTTCGGGATCTGCAACAAACATCGCGGCAAATGCCTGCAAGACCGTTTTGGTAGGAACAACCGCCGCCTCACAACCATCGCAAGCGTTGGCAGCGGCCTCGGCAGTCATACGGATATTGCTGTTATTTGGAAGTACAATCACGGACTTCGCATTGGCTTTTTCGATAGCGGCAAGAATGTCTGCAGTCGCAGGATTCATGGTCTGTCCGCCAGAAACAATGACATTTACGCCGAGAGAGCGCAGTATTTCTGCCTGTCCCGAACCAGCTGCAACAGCGACAAACCCAAGCTCGGTGCGCTCGCGTTGAGGACCGTCATCCTCCTCAGCAGCCTTATCAGCCGCAATTTTGGCAGTACGATCTGCTGCTTCAAGATCCATGTTATGAATAAAGACATTAAAGATTTGACCACGCTCAAGCATGTAGGCCAAAACCTTATCAGGCTCATTTGAGTGAACATGCACTTTATAGGTGGGATTATCGCCTACTAAAAGCTCGCAGTCGCCCATGGAAGCCAAGAAGGCAAGCGTCTCTTCCTCGTTAAAATCCGCATCATTGGCTTCGAAAAGGAACTCATTGCAATAGCGATACTCTGAGCCCTCCCAATCATCATTGAGCTCAATCGCCACCTTTGCATCCACGTGGCTTTTTGCGGCATCTTCCGTATTTGTAGCAACCGTAGGAGTGAAAGAAACGGTTGCGGTATTACCTAAGCACGCATTGACAAATGCCTCGATAAAAGTTGCAAATCCATATGCACCGGAGTCCACAACGCCATTCTCTTTAAGCACTGGTAGCAAATCGGGTGTGCGCGCAACTGATTCGTATACCTCAACCACAAGAGCGGCAAGCGTGTCATTTACTGAGAAACGCTTAGCATCGCACTTCTCAACACAAGAAGTGACATCCTTAAGTACCGTAAGGATGGTGCCTTCAACAGGCTTTCGAACGGCCTGGAATGCAACTTTTTGACCACGACGGAATGCTTTTGCAAGATCAGAGGTTGTAGGATGCTCTTGATCTGCATCGATAAGACCTTCGGCAATGCCACGTAGAATCTGGCTCGTAATAACACCCGAATTACCACGGGCACCCATGAGTGAACCATGTGTAATTGCCTTAGAGACAGCTTCCATATCACAGTCCGCAGGCAACGCCTGAAGCTCGCTCACCACGGTGTTTAATGTGAGCGACATGTTGGTACCCGTATCGCCATCGGGCACGGGGAAAACATTGAGTTTGTTAATTTCCTCCGCCTTGTCGGCCACCGCTTGAGCCGCTACAGGGAAGCAGGTCCTAATGACAGATGCAATCATGTGAAGAATCCTCGGTTCCTATGGATGCCAATGAATAGCCGCAATGCGGCAACATGGGAGGTTTACCTACTCCCAAACTAATCCTCAGTGGACGCGCATGCCCTCAATATGAACATGGACATCCACATCCTCAAGTTCAGCAATACTTTTAAGCAGGAAGCAAACGGCATCCGAGAGATTTTTTGCCACGGAAGACATGTTGACACCCTGCTCAACAATTACGTGCATATCTACAATGAGACCGTTCTCGTTTTGAGAAACGTCGATACCCTTACGCAGTCCTGCGGTTGGTAGAAGCCTGGTAACACCTTCATCTGCGTCGGTAAAAGCCATGCCAACCACGCCATAACACTGCATGGCAGCATACCCTGCAAGATCAGAAATGCAGTCGTTAGAGACCCTCAGTGTCCCGGGGATGGCCTGTGTCATACCCGCTCCTTTCGGTCGCGCCAGCACGTGTATATAGAAGCGCCCGACACGTTTTCAATGCTTTATCTCGCGATTATAGTCCACACGGAGTGCTTAGCACACGCGTTGAGGCTATGCAGTTAGAAAATGGAGATTTCCTACAGACCTCTTACCAGTATTTGAAAGAAAATAATCAGGCTAAGTGCAATTTTCACAACGATACCTCCATAAAACAGAGGGCTTATTTGCTTGCACAGGAGCTCAGCTGTGATATATTTATCCAGCTATGTGTCATTGCGGGCGCTCTTGCGCCGCATCTACGGAGGTTCTAGCCATGTCCAAGGTTTGTGAGATCTGCGGTAAGCACGCTGTTGCTGGTCGCTCTATTAGCCACTCCCACCGCGTTGTAAATCGCAAGTTTAAGCCCAATATTCAGTCTGTGCACGTTGTTGTAGACGGTCGTCGTCAGCGCATGAATGTGTGCACCACCTGCCTCAAGTCTGGTAAGGTTGCCCGCTCCTAGCGCCTCCACGTGCGCTCGCACACATTGAGCTTGTATTGCAAGACCGCCTTCGGGCGGTCTTTTCTTATCTGCAAACTATTGATTTTTTTCAAAACACATCTACAGAATCCCTCTGACGATTCGAGACACAGGGTTCAAAATCTTCAAATTTTTCTCGTTACCGCAAAAAGGCGGCTGCCACCCCACTATGACACGTGCAGCGTGCCCCATCAGGACCAATAACATTTGAAACGCCTAAATCAGAAAGAACTGGGATGTAACGCCTCTCAAGATCCCATTCCATCCCCTGCTCACTTACATACGTATCAGGAGCTAAGGCAAAAAGCGAAAACGTTGATCCTGCATAAGTAGAAGCAATCTCCCAGTCTTTTGTTCCGCCGGGCGACAAAATATGACATTCAAAGTCATCTTCGATGAGAACTGGCGAGAGATCGGCATTTTCAGCCAAAGTTCCAAAAACGCCCAATAAGTGATCTGGCTTTCCTCCAGATGCGCAACTCACAGCTACCTGACCCGCCAGAGTTGCGTTTGAAACCGCATCTCGCTCGCCAAATACTTTGTTGCCAGCAGCACGTAACTGAGTAACACCAGATGCACTCAATCCATATCTCTCTCGCAAAGAAAGAAAAGCCAATGCTAAGTCGGTGGCATATTTCTCGGTATCAAAAAGCTCCTCATCAGGACATGTCTTCTTAACCCATGCAAGCGCCTCTGGAGAAATAGTATCGGCATCTCCTACAAACAGATCACAGACAATGCCAGCGGCTAAGCAGACATTTGCCCCGCGGTCTACACCTACCACCATTTCCGAATCATGTGCAAGCTCACGAACGAGCTCAAGAGAACTCGGTTCAGGCGATCCACCAACGAGAAGAGCGCGGAACCGCTTCTTGCTTTCTGATGGAGAAGAAGCTCGCTCCATTAGTCCACCTCAAGAGACATCTGCTGCAACTGCTTGAGCGATACATTCTGATATTCAAATGAGAAAACCGTTGCATGATCATGCAGAAATGCTTCATCGCGTCCATCATGCCCGTTGTAGATGCACACGGTTGGAAAGCCCGCCTTCTGAGCTGTTGCCAACCCGAACGGTGCATCTTCGAATACCCAGGTTGTTTTTGTTGGTGTGCCGATAATCTCTTGCGCACGATAGTAGATAGTTGGTTCGGTCTTTGTAAGCTTAAGGTCCTCAGCACTCACAATGCCGCTGAAATACTTACTCATGCCATGTGTTTCAAGCAGTGCTCGTACTTCCGTTTCACCTGTAGAGGTTGCTATTACCATAGGGATACCAGCTTGCTCAAAAGCATCCAACAGCTCTCTTGCTCCAGGGTATGGCTGAATAGAATGTTCGTATTCATATCGGACGAGTGCGCACAATTCTTCGAAGAGACTCTCACCGGTTGAACCATCATGGATCTCTTCAGCAAAAATATCGCACTTATCCGGCACTGAAAGCGGCTCAATTTTATTGAGCAGTTCACGTGTATGAGCGTTGAGCTCAAGATTATGCTTTTCGAGAAGCCGAAGTACGACTTCGTGCCACATGGGCATGGAATCTACCAGCGTTCCATCACAGTCAAAAATGGCTCCCTCGATAGCCATAACACTTCCCTCTCTCATAGAGCATTGCTCGTGAACAACTTGTCGCGAATCATAGTAAAGCTATGCATTATCTTGGAACAATACTGTAGACAAACAACAAAGTAATTATCTTTTCTCTAAGAGAGGTTTTGTTTGTCATACCGCAGTACTTTAATTTTGGGTACAGTATCTCAGGCAACATTGTTGCATTGGATATCACTTTTCCGGAGGTTCTCGTTCATGGCTCGTTATGATTACCATTGTTCCAATTGTAATATCACGTTTGAAGTTGAGCACCCTATGACCGCTCGCCCCACCATCACATGCCCGAACTGCGGTCAAAAAGCAGAGCGTGTCTTCGAGCCTTCAGGTATTGCATTTAAAGGCACGGGTTTTTATAACACTGATCAGCGCAATACCTCTTCAAGCTCATCCAAAAGCTCGTGTGCACACTGCTCTGGTGGAAACTGCGAGTCTTGTGCAAGTTAGTTTTCTACACCAAGATATGTATATGAAGCAGGCGCCACGCAACTGGCGCCTTATTTTTTCTCAATATTTCGAAAGAGGGCACAAAAATGTCCATCGGGCCCCTCTTCAGCAGGGCGTGAACCAAACATGCCATCCAGCGTTACCGCAGGTAGTATCATTGTTTGTACGTCATCAGGCAGTTGTTGTGCGGCTTCATCTGCAGGGATTAAAACAAATGTATCGCCCTGCTCGTTGAGGAATGCCTGAACAACATCCTCACATTCTTCCTTAAGAACAGAACAGGTTGAATACACAAGTATTCCGCCCGCCCGAACACGAGTAGCAGCACCTCGCAAAATTGATTGTTGTAGCACCGGCAATGAATGAGTGTTGTGAGGATCAAGTGCGTCCTCAGAAAGACTCCAAGCTATCTCTGGATGGCGACGCAGCGTACCGGTTCCTGAACAAGGTGCATCAACAAATACCTCGTCAAAGAGACCATCTTCTCTATCGGGTGCAGGAAGCCCTGCAACAGGGCCTGAAAGCGCGCAGGCATCGGCTTCGAGACAAATTACATATGGCTGCCAGCTGCGCAGGCGCTTTTCTGCAACGCGAACTTTAAACGGTATCTTGTCCACACCCACAATAGTTGCTGGACCACCCCGCTGAGATGCCGCAGCTTCAAGCAGCAATGTTTTTGTACCTCGCCCCTGCCCTATTTCCAACACATGCGATCCAGGACGCGGAGATGCCAGCAAAACAATGAGACGTGCCGACAGATCACTGACGACAAGATCCCCTGAGCTCACCAAGCCTGACCTGCCAAGACCTGCCGCAAATGGGAGACGAAATACGTCGGGTAGTGGCGTATTGAGAGGCTCTAACCCAAGTGAGCGCAGCAACTCCTGTGTTTGTTCAGCAGTATGTAACGCTGTATTGCCAGAAACCCACAAGGGAGCCGCATCCAAGGTACAACAGGCCATTTTGTAGGCAGCAGAAAATCCTACGCTTTGCACAATACGCCGCGTTAACCAAACGGGCCAGCCAGCCACAAGAGATAGTGCTTGTTCAAATGCAGAATCTGTATCCCCAGAGCCATTCTTCTCAGACAGATACCGAGAAGAGAGCTCTTCTCGCGCTTTTGTTATGCGGTCAGCTTCAATACTTCCCACTTTTCTCAGGACTGCATTCGCCAAACCAGCTGCTCTCGGTGCAACTGATCTCACCAGCTCTACACCCTGACTCACAGCAACAGCTTGAGGCGTTGACAGATAGCAAAGCTCAAATGTTGCTAGGCGCAGAGCATCGCGCACGCGCGGCTCCAAGCTGCTCTTTTTTGAAAGGTACGCGCCGTAGAGCTTATCGAGAAGACCTAAGGTTGCACTAACACCAAGAACCAGACGCTCTACAAGTGCAACATCTTGCACGGACAACTTGCCAAGCCGCGTAGAATTGCGCAGAGCATCTCGGGCATGAGCCTGATGCCTCCGAATATCTCCTAGAACTGCAAGGGCAGCACTGCGTGCTGGAGCTAATCGCGCGCCCACAACACACCCTGTTTCAGCTCTCTAAACCCAGCTGCCCACGCAGATGCATCCATCTCACGTTTTCCATCGGGTTTAACACATAGCAGCTCTAGCGGTCTGTCTGCACAACCCACATAAACATGACCAGACACAAAACGAGCGAAGCCAGCATCAACCGATACGCTTGTCTCTTCAGGCAGCGCACAGGCCGTACAAGCGCGCAATTTACGATTACCAACGCTCAAACGTGCTGGAGCAGCATCTGTTGCAGCTCGCACAATACGAAGATTTTGTTCCGCCGTAACAGATGGATCGAGATGCATTTCGCTTTTCTCAACCTTAGCAGCATGGGTAACATATGCCTCATCCTGCTCGACCCATTCGAGTGTGCCATCTGCGAGAGCTGGCAGGGTCTTTACCAAGAGGTCGGCACCAAGATGAGCCAACTCATCGGTGAGTTCAGTCGTTGTTTTATCTTCAATAGAGCAGGATGCTTGCGCGCAATACGGGCCAGTATCAACCCCTTTTCCAATACGCATAATTGAAACGCCTGTCTCACTATCCCCCGCGAGAATAGCTCGCTGGATGGGA
>URWR01000090.1 GCA_900551595.1 uncultured Coriobacteriaceae bacterium | reverse complement strand
AGCCGCATTAGCTGCGTCAACATTACCAGAAGCTTCCGTTTGGGCACGTCCAGCAATATACGTTACCGCTTGAAGCATCTGGTCATGATTCATATTGTCGAGCATGATGATATCGGCACCAGCCTCCACGGCCTCTTGTACCATCTCTAACGTCTCGCACTCCACTTCGATCTTATCCACAAAGGGTGCCGAGGCGCGAGCCGCATCAATTGCTAAAGCAACCCCACCAGCTGCATCGATATGATTGTCTTTGAGAAGCACCCCATCAGACAAACCAAACCGATGGAGGCTTCCTCCACCCAAACGCACGGCCTCGCGCTCAAAAAGACGCATGCCAGGGGTAGTCTTCCGCGTGCAAACGAGTGTTGTAGAACTACCTGCAAGTGCGGCTACAACACCTGCGGTATACGTTGCAATGCCACTCATACGCTGCAGATAATTAAGAGCGGTACGCTCACCCTCAAGGAGCACGCGAACATCGCCTTCTACCGTTGCTAAGTGCTGCCCAGAGGCAACATGATCACCGTCTGCAACTTCTGCAATAACACTAGTAGCTGGGTCGAGGAGTGAGAATACTCTCGAAAAGACGGCAAGGCCTGCGATGACGCCATCAGCCTTAGCAATAAGCTGCACGCGCCCCACACGCTTTTCAGGCATCACCGCAGCGGTGGAAACATCACCAAAAGGCATGTCCTCTTTCAAAGCCATACGAATATGATCATCCATTTGCAACTGAATCATTGGATCAGTCATAACTTCTCCCTCCAACATGTGGAGCGTCTCAGTTCGTACTCCCACAAAAGATTATTGAGCACCAGTAAGCAAAGCAATATCGGTTACATCACGCAGACCAGCAATAAAACGAGAGTGTTCTTGTGTAGCAGCGGCAAGTTGCACCGCGCTATCCTGTGCAAATCGATCGCGCATGATTTTGTCAGCCGCGCGCTGAGCAAACACAAGAGATTCAAGCAGACTGTTAGATGCCAAACGATTCTTACCATGCACACCATTGCAGCATGTTTCTCCGCAGGCAAAAAGGTGTGGCAAGGTGGTCTCAGAGTCTGAATTGACATAAATTCCACCCATAAAATAATGCTGCGCAGGTACAACAGGTATGGGTTGGTTGCGAATGTCATACCCTTCTTGTAAGCAGTGTTCAAAAATGTGTGTGAAATGTCCCTCAATTACCTCGCGTGATACATTCTCAAAGGACAGCCACACATGTTTTTTCCCTGTGCGCTGCATCTCAGCAAATATTGCAGCTGATACCACATCGCGTGGGAGCAGCTCATCCACAAACCGCTCTCCCTCATCATTGAGCAGGATAGCGCCTTCACCACGAGTAGACTCAGAAATAAGAAAAGCTCGTCCTGGCCGCTCGGTCCACAGTGTAGTGGGATGAATCTGGACGTAGTCCATATGCTCAAGAAGCACTCCATGCTCAGCAGCAATACGGCAGCCGTCTCCCGTGAGACACGAGAAATTAGTGGAGTGAGAATAAAGACCACCTACGCCACCCGTTGCAAATACCGTCGCATCAGCACGAATCTCACAGAGTTCGCCAGCTGATCCGGTGGCAAGTACCCCGCGACACACACGCGCACCCGAAGCATCAAAACCCTCAAGAATGTCGGTCATACAGGTGTTCTCAAATATTCGAGCATTTGGAAGTGCTCGAACGTCAGCAAGCAGATGTTCCGTTATTTCCTTACCGGTAACATCTTCGTGATAGACAATACGCGGACGTGAATGTGCTCCTTCACGGGTGTAGTCCAAGTTGCCATCTTGCTGCCTCGCGAAGCGCACACCACGCTTGATAAGATCGTCAATGATTGGGCGGCTTGCCCGAATCATGAGATCGACGCTCTCTAGGCGATTTTCATAGTGGCCTGCTCTCAGGGTATCTTCAAAAAACGATTCGTAGTCACCCGGATCATGCAGGACACAGATTCCGCCTTGGGCAAGCTTTGAGTCTCAATGATCTACCGACTCTTTGGAAAGTAACACAACGGAAAGTGCAGCAGGAAGATTGAGCGCACAGTAAAGACCAGCCACGCCACAGCCGACTATTACCACATCGCAGTCAATAATATGCGGGTTCATGGAGCTATTGAGTTTTGTAACCATGACTATCTCCCAAGCTCAAGCATGCGCGTGAGCGTACAACGTGCAGCTTTTGCAATATATGCAGGAGGCAAGCCTATTTCTCCAGTTCCTTCGCGCAGGCAAGCCGCAACTTTTTCAGTAGTGATTCGGCTCATATCAGGGCAAAGCGGACGGGTGGATGGAAAGTGAAAACGTTTCCCAGACCCCGCTGTTTGGCGCTCTAATTCACCGCGCACACCTTCCACTGTAAGAATGATGTAATCATGTGCTTGAGAAGCTGCGGCCCTCTCGATTATTTGCGATGTTGACCCTGCAAAGCTGGCAAGCGCCATCACTTCAGGACCGCACTCGGGGTGCGCAAGCACCGGTGCATCAGGATACTCAGCCTTCAGTGAGCGCACTTCATCAGCAGAAATGTTGTGATGAATAGGACAACACCCATCATTCAAAATGATATTTTTCTCGGGGACTTGTTCTGCAACATACGAACCAAGATGACGATCTGGAATGAAAAGAATCGTGTGCTGAGGTAGGGCACGTACAATCTTTACTGCATTGGATGAGGTTACACATACATCCGACCACGATTTAACTTCAGCTGTTGAATTGACGTAACAAACCACCGCAAGATCTTCACTATATTGAGCGCGAGCAGCAGCAACGGTTTCTTGTTTGACCATATGTGCCATAGGACAATCCGCTGTTTGATCCGGCATAAGTACCGTCTTCTCAGGTGAAAGAAGCTTCGCACTCTCTGCCATAAAACGGACACCCGCAAAAACAAGCGTATGACACGACAAGGTGGCAGCCAGCTTAGCCAATGCAAAGGAATCACCCACATAATCGGCTATTTGTTGCACCTCAGGCGGAACGTAGTAGTGCGCCAAAATGACTGCATCACAAGCTGCCTTAAGATGTGCCACCTCATCGCACAAATCTCCTGTCGACATGTCTCTCCCCTCTTCGACAAACTCCGACAGTATGACAGTCTGCTTTACAGGTGACAAGACAGTAACAGCTAAATTGACTTTTACTCCGTTTATCCAGCTGCGCAATACAGCTTGAACTAATCCACGCTCTTGAGCGCCTCCAACATGTCGACATGGCGCAATCGATGCAATACAACAAAGTAAAGAACGATAACGATGACGGTTATAACAATTGTTGGCACAACGAATTCTATTGCTGATAAAGCAGGGTCAAACATTACGTTATCAGGCGGCACCACCCACAACACATATTCGTGAAGTGCCACCCCTACCCCAAATCCAACAAGAACACCGAGTATCGTAAGGATAATCGTCTCACGATAGATATACATGGTTGTCTCATTGGTGTGAAAACCAAGTACCTTAATTGTCGATAGCTCGCGCATTCGCTCTGAGACATTGAGATTGGTGAGGTTATACATAATGACGACACCGAGCATCGATGCCACAAGAATGAGTACACCCATGATCTTATCGAGTGAATCTACGATGGTTCTCACTTGATTTTGCAGGGCAGTATTCTGTACGACGCCCTTTACACCAGCAAGATCCATAAACTGTGCAGCAGCATTCTCCACACTCTGCAAAGAACGATCTTTGAGTGTAACTAAGCTTGCATTTGACGAGTAGGGAGTTCCAAACACAGCTTCATAGGCCTCAGGCGAGAGGAACATGAAGTGTCCAATATACATTTCGGTGATATCGCTAATAACAACTGAGTGTTCAACGCCATTATCGTCGGTAAATTCGAGAGTATCACCCTTCTGCAACCCCAAAAGACTTGCGAGACGCTCAGAAATGACGGCACCATCTTTACTAAGACCTATCCTCTTTCCGGTCGTGCGATCTTCCAGTGACAGATAGTCCGAAAACGATGATATGTCCTCAGGCACGATAAGGGTTATGTCTTGTCTCTCGCCGTTTTCACCTGCAACTTTAGAAATGCTTTCATAGTGAATAGCAGCGTGATTTTTCACCATAGGGTCATTGAGCAAGGCAGTTACTTCATCGGCTTCTTTTGTAGTCGCACTTGGAGCATTAGCAACAATAAGGTCGTAGTGAATAATCGAACCAAACTGGCGCGTATCCATTTGCTGAATAGATGCCTGTACACCAAAACCTGTTACCAAAATAGCTACAGCACCCGCTACGCCAAGTATTGTCATAAACATGCGTTGTTTATATCGAAAGAGATTGCGAGCAGTAACTTTATGCGTAAAAGAAAGACGATTCCAAATGGGATGAATATGTTCGAGCAAAATCTTTGATCCACTTCGTGGAGCTTTAGGAAGCAAGAGTTCCGCTGGCTGAGCACGCAGTTCTCGACGCGCAGCAATCCATGCGGGAAGCACCGAACAGGCAACCGCAAGCACAAGCGCCAAAATCGTAACCTTCGGATAAAAAGCAAGGTGAATGGGCGGTAAGGTAAACGAATGTCCGTATGCACCATAGACAATTAAAGGTAAGAGTGTATGGCCAAGCACAATGCCAATGACAGATCCTGTAATACCTGCGAGTGCACCGTACATTACAAATTTACGAGCTACGTCTGCATCGGAATAGCCGAGCGCTTTGAAGGTACCTGAAATAACGCGCTCCTCATCAACCATACGAGTCATAGTCGTAAGGGTGACAAGTGCTGCTACCAAGTAGAGAAAAACGGGGAAAACGCGCGCAAGAGAATCTATAACCTTCGATATGGTTTCATAGGTGCCATACGCATCCGAACTGGGCGTTTCGCTTCTTGAGTCAACATCATAAACAGGCAACGATAGGCCTGCGATGCGCTCACGTGCATCTGAAAGTTCAGTCTCTGCGTCGCTTATCTTCTTTTCGGCCTCGGGAAGTTCAGTTGTATAGCTATTAAGAGCATTGAGGTATTCCTCTTGCTTGGCATTCAGTTCTTCCGTTGCAGTATCTATCTGCGTTTGTGCCGACAAACTGCTTTGCAAAAGCTGATCTTTTCCGGCATGCCAGGCAGCCAGGCCATCCTCGTATGCTTTTAATCCGGCATTATATGATGCGACACCCTTCTCATATGCGTCGCGTGCGTTTGCAAGTTCATCTTCTTTTGACTGCAACTTTTCAGTAGACGCATCAAGATAAGCTCGTTTATCAGCAAGTTCTTGTTCATGTGAAAGCAAGTCAGCCTTTCCTGATTCAAGCTGATTGTGAGTTTCTTCTAATGCTGCACGGGTTGATTCATAGCTTGCTCCAAATGTTGCAAGCTGTTCATAGCTCTCTTTTAATGTGTCGAGTTGCTCGAGCTTTTCTTGCTGCGCGCGCAATTGGGTAAGTTCGTTTTGAACATCCTGATTGTCAGGATCTTGCTTGAGTGTTTCTTCACACTGTTGGATGCCTTGCGCTATTTCATCACGCTTGCTGTCCAACACGTTCCAAGCGTCCTGTGTTTCTGAACTATTCCATTGGGCACTAACTGTCTCCCACTGCTCATCATAGAGTTGCTTTGCCGCTTGAAATTGAGTGTTTTTCTCCTCGTACTGCGCTTTTGCAGTCTCGTAAGCCTGACGGCTATCTTCAAGCTGCTGCGATGCCTGGGCATAGGCACTCTCGCCTTCTTCAAGCTGTTCTCTGGCTTCCGACGTCTGTTGCTCTCCATCTGAAATTTGGGCAGCAATATCTTTGAGCTGCTCGTCTGTTCTATCAAGTGTGCGTTTCGCAGCACTGAGTTTTTGCCAGCTCTCATCGAGTTCGTTCTGACTCATAGCTGTTTGTTGCTCAAGAGTATTGCGAGCGCTCTCTATCTGGCTCTGAGCGTTTGAAATGGTAATTGCCGCCTCACCAAGCTGGCGTTCAGCATTACTGAGTTGAGATCGAGCATCATTAACCTCTGCCTGTCCCTCATCAATAGATTGCTGTGCCTCTCCCTTTACTGCTGCAAGTCGTTCACTTGGACGAGCAGCCAAAAGTCGCTCAAGGTCGCTTTTATGTGTTTGGATGCAATCGCGGTAAGCCTTGCTATAGGGATCGAGATGAGCAGTATCGCTATACGATAAGCGCGCCATCATATATACGTCGGAATCAAAGCTTTCCGGAGTTACTACCGCATAGCCTTTGAGTGAGCCCGTACCTGCCGTAGACTGGCCCATGTTCACAATCGAGATAATCTCGGGTGAATTTACAAAACCCACTACCTCAAATTCGTTATCCACAAACACTGTTTTGCCTGAAATTGAGTCGGGCTTTTCCTGCACTTTAATCGTATCGCCAATCGCATAGGTATCTTGTAAAGCGGCGTCGAGTGCAATTTCTTTTGTCTGAGAAGGCATACGACCGTCTACAAGTTCAAATTGAGAGAGATCGCCCGTTTGCGACATCACTCTTATGCTGGTGGTTGTTCCATCAATTGCAACATCTTTGAAGTAGCCATATTCAATATCTGAAGCCCCTGGCGCAGCATCAATTGCCGCCCTATCCTCTTCGTCAAGACCGAGATCGGATATGACAGTTACGTCCGCTAAACCCAAGTCATCAAAATATGCTCGTGCTGCCGCGCGCATATCAGGTCCAGCTACAAGGAGCCCCACAAGAGCAAACGACCCGAGCGCCATAAGTCCCACAATAGACAGAAACCTGCCTTTTGAATGCAAAATCGAACGAATAAAATCACGACG
>URWR01000089.1 GCA_900551595.1 uncultured Coriobacteriaceae bacterium | reverse complement strand
CGATAACAAGTCCACGTAAGAAACCGCAATCGAAAGTCCCCCCGCATCAGTTGCTTTCTGAGCAGCCGCAACTGTTTCAGGAGTTGTACCAGAGTGAGAGCAGGTAATAACTACAGATTGAGGACCAAAACCCTTAGGGGTGCCATAGTTGAACTCGTTGGAGGTATAGATTGCAGATGGAATATCGAGTTCACGATCAAACATGTACTGAGCGGGCATCATGGACGCCTGCGAACCGCCACATGCAACAAAGTACACGTTCTTGATCTCACCCTTTGCAAGGCGATCAGCAACCGCCGCAGCGGCAGCCGAAATTTGGTCAATATGCTCCTGCTTCATGGTGCTTCTCCTTTTTTCTCCAGCATTACCAAATGTTTCTGACGTTATATAACGTCATATATTGAAAATAATCACTTATGATGTCTGGTCAAGGAGTAAGCCTCAAATGGAAACATAACTTTCGGCAAACGGAAACAAGGCTGGTCAATTGGCCAGCCTCGTTTTATTAAATTAAAAATGCTTTCCTACAAGCGATTTTAGATTGTGTCCCATGAGATGCTCAAAACAAGAAACGTTAAAGCCTCAAATCGCGCAGCGGACCACAGAACAAAGGTGTTGAGAAGTATCTTTCTCCGGTATCCGGTAATAAGGTCACAACTGTCTTACCTGGGCCTAACTCACGAGCAAGCCTTACAGCAGCGCAGACGTTTGTTCCGCTCGAAATGCCACATACAAGGCCCTCTTCCGAAGCCAGTCGACGCGACATTGTTAAAGCCTCTTCATCAGTAACGGTAATTACCTTGTTATAGACATCCTGATCGAGGTTCTCAGGAATAACACCGTCACCAATACCCATTTGCAGGTGAGTTCCTATTTCCCCGCCAGAAAGAATCGCAGCATTTTCTGGCTCTACTGCCCAGATCGTGATATCCGGGTTTGCCTTACGCAAAGCATGTCCAACACCGGAAAGCGTACCGCCTGTTCCAATACCACTTACAAAGCCATCAATTACACAGTTGGCATCTTCCAGAATTTCTCGTCCAGTTTCACGCTCATGAACGAGTGGGTTATCTGGATTGATAAATTGCTGCGGTACGAATACATGCTCAGGGTCGGTGTCACGCATTTCAAGTGCGCAGCGCAGGCACTCATCAATGCATGCTCCAATATCGCCGGCATCATGTTTGAGAATAACATGTGCACCGTAGATTTCGCAGAGCTTACGCCGTTCCTCGCTCACTGAATCAGGCATGATAATACGAACTTCATAGCCCAACACTGCACCAACAAGTGCAAGGCCAATTCCCTGATTGCCTGACGTCGGCTCTACAATAATGCCTCCAGGCCGTAAATCTCCTCGCTTCTCCGCTTCGCGAATCATCGCTAAAGAAATACGTGTCTTTACCGAGCCACCCACATTGAGAGCTTCATCTTTTACGAGAATACGAGCACACTCTGGTCCTGGTATGCGATTGAGACGCACAAGCGGCGTTCCCCCAACAGCCTCCAGGATATTCTCGTAATACATATAAACTCCCTCCAAGTTAGTAGGATTTTAGAAGAGCCTATCACAAGGCACATCGTATAAGCACGGTCATTTTTATCGCTTCGAAATCTGTAACAGAACGGTTATACAAGAGTCATCGGTCTTAATCAGAAAGCACTCAATAAAAACGGGTACCCGTACAGAACGGGCACCCGTCTTGTAAACACCTCAAAAATGAAGCTGGCTAAAAGAGCGGTGTTGTCTCGAGATCGTATCCAAGCAATGCTTGGAATCCGCGCTGAACTGCCTTATCCCAATAGGGCCACTCATGATCTCCTGGAGCTTCACAGAAGATGTGATCATAGCCAAGCTCTGAAAGATGGTCGGAGAAATGCTTATTCATTGGAAGCAGCATATCATCGGACCCGCAGAACAGAGCTAATTGTGGCTTCTCAGAACAAGAGGCAATCTTTGTAGAAAGCGCAAACAAGTCGTTCTCATTCCCCACATCACAGCCCTTTCCAAAAATTGCATCCATTTCGGAAGGAGCCATATCGGGAAATTCGCCCGTCTCCACCATCTCGCGGAACATACGTACATCAGCCACTGCAGAGAAGGCAGCGGCACCAGCATAGAGCTCAGGACGAGATAGCGCAGCTTTTATCGCCCCATAGCCTCCCATGCTTTCTCCCGCTATAAAGGTATGTTCGCGGTCGTTTGGTACATTAAACCAACGCTTAACAAGTGTTGGTAAGTCATCGACAAGATAATCGAAATAGTGCGCACCAAACGAAGTGTTTGTATAGAAGAAGCGTTGCGTCTCGGGCATGACAACAAAGAGATTGTATTTCTTAGCGTAATACTCAATCTTTGAGAACCGCGGCCATTCACCAGCATTGGCTGCCAGTCCATGCAAAAGATACATGACGTTTACTTCTTCATCCTGAAACGGCGTAACATCGCACGAAGGCTCAGGCGTAATAATCTTTACCTGTGTGGTCATCCTGAGACTTGGTGAGAAAAAATCACCGCTAAACATACCCATAGGGACTCCTCAATCTGGCGAAAAATCCTAGAGCTGATGAACGATATCGCGCGTTGCAGGATAGAGCTCATCAAAGAGTTTCTGATACTTCTTATAGGCTTCGTGATTCTCCGGATTGGGCTCATAGGTACTTGCAATCTTTACCTTACTTGCAAGTTCATCGAAGTCCTTCCAGTACCCTGCTGCCACAGCTGCCATCATAGCGTCGCCATAAGAAGCACCAATTGTTACCTCAGGTACCAACAGCGTCTTGCCGCACACGTCAGCAACAATCTGCATCCATGCATGATTCTTCGTGCCACCGCCGGCAACGAGTACACGATGAATGGGTACACCATCTTCCTCAAAGATACGGAAGTGCTGATTGATGGAATATGCAACGCCTTCAAGACCAGCACGGAGCATATCTTCGCGGGTGTGCCCAATTGTCAAACCGAAGAATGCACCGCGGGCATTGGGGTCATCGATAGGCGTACGCTCGCCTGCAAAGTAGGGCAGGCAAATCAAACCGTGCGAGCCTACTGGCACCTGCTCTGCCAACTGCGCCATGACGGTATACGCATTTTCACCGCCGGCTTCCTCAGCTGCCTTGAGATCCTGGAACATGGTGTCGCGCAGCCATTTTGTCATCGATCCTGCTGTATTTGTTGCGCCTGACACGTCGCACGTTCCCGGAATGATGAACTCCTCATGCCAGACACGCGGATCCATAACAAGATGATCGGTAAGAAGGAACATGTAAATCGTCGAGCCAAACTGCACGATCAAGTCGCCCTGCTTACCAATACCACATGAAATTGCTTCACAGGCCGAATCGTCTCCACCAGGAGTTACAGGCGTGCCCTCGGCAAGACCGGTTGCTGCAGCGGCCTCAGCAGTTACATGACCGATAATATCGGTTTCTTCTGCAATAGTTGCCAGCTGATCGGGACGGCAAATGCCCTTGCAAGTTTCCTCAGTTGGATGACCATCTTCGCCATAAAGCGGTTTGAAACCGCCTGCCATACCCAAGAAAGTATCGATGTAATACTCGCCTGTCAGCTTGGCAGTAATGTAGGTCGAGCTATTGATAAATTTGGCGGTACGCTCATAAGCGTCAGGATCATTTTCCTGAATCCAGCGGATTTTTGGCGGTACGTCGGAGGAGCATAAAGGCCGCCCAAACACGCGGTCAATAAACTCCTGGCCCCACTCCTGCTCCAGATCGCGCATTTGCTTCTCTGCACGGCCGTCAATGCCATAAGAAATAGCCGGACGGGTTGGGACGCAATTCTCATCAACAGCAACACAACACAAACCAAGAGCACTTGTGGTAACGCACTTAATGTCAGTTGGATCTACACCGGACTTCTCAATAAGATCGCGGGAAACCTTACAAAAATCTCCCCACCAATCTTTTTCAGCATCATGATCGTAAGCATTTGGACCCACTTGCTTTATATCGTGAGCTGCAGAACTGGAAGCAACAATATTGGCGTCAACATCGATAAGAACGCCTTTTGTTTCAGACGTGCCGGTATCAATACCCATGAAGTACGCTGCGCTCATATGCGCTCCCTTCTGTTATGGCGAATCCTTCGCCGTTTCGCGCCCGTGCTTACATCATCTAATTCCATTCGCCATTGCGAACAGTAAAACTGCATTTATCGCCGCGGGTATAAGAGCGTGTAAACTCCACCACCTCGTCTGCGGCATCATAGCTTGTGCAGGTAAAGAGCATGACAGTATGTCCGGGCTCAATGCCTAACATGCGTGCATCACGCGCTTCCAAACGAACGAGATCGAGCGTTTGCCATGCACGTACAGGGCTTACGCCATAAAACCCATACACCTCATAAAGGCTAAAGACACCAAGATCGATACCATTTAATTTGGGAACTTTGCGACATGGTATATAGGTGTGCTCAATGGCAATAGGCTCACCATCTGCAGTGTTAAGACGCTTGAAATAAAAGATTTGTTCATCAGGTGAGATATTAAAAATCTTGGCATATTTTGCACCCGCCTGACGAACGCTTTTCGAGAGCACGCGTGTTGCAGGCTCTACGTGACGTTCGCGAATAGTCTGACGAAAACCTTGCAGACTATCGAGATCACGCTCGATAAGATCGCCCACAACAAAGGCGCCCTTGCCTTGAACACGCCGCAGGAGACCTTCTTCTACCAGCGCATCAATAGCATTTCGAACAGTCAGACGATTAACACCGTATGTCTTTGCAAGTTCATTTTCCGACGGAATAGCGGTTCCCGGCGGATAATCTCCATCCTCAATTTTTGTACGCACCACTTCACGCAATTGAAGATATATAGGGGACCGGTAGTCAATCTCAACCATGGCTATTCTTCCACCTCGCTTCTCAACTCGCTCGCAAAGCGAATGTGGTCTGAAAGCACAATATTCTTGAAATATTCAACCGGCTCATTTTTCTCATCATAGATAATGCCCGACTGGAAAAATACCGGCGTTCCTTCTGGATAATCCAGAAGATGTGCTTCACGCTCATCGAGCGTTGTAATGCTAATGCGCTCTTGTCCGCTACAGACCTGTATATGGTATTCATCGCGAATAACGTCAAAAAGCGATACACGCGAAAAATCGTAGCGTTCAATATCTGGGAAAAGATGTTCGTTCAGACAGGTTGTTTCCATTGCTACAGGCACACCGTCGATAGTACGAACACGACAAAGTTCAACAACGGGCGAGCCAAGCGACACATGCAACCGCTTTGTTATTGCTTTGTCTGCCTCACATTGCCGGCAGTACACCAATCGCGCTCCCGGCGTACGACCCGTCTCTCGTACAGCCTCACTAAAACCCTTCACGTCTTGTAGATTGCGTACAAGCTTCGGCTGAGCCACGTAGGTTCCCGAGCCCATACGACAGTACAAAACACCATCTGAAACGAGACGCTGAATAGCGTTTCGGAGTGTAGTTCTATTGAGGTCCCACATGCGACACATGTCGCGTTCCGAGGGTAGGCGGTCCCCTGGTCTGAGACCCATGTCGAGAATATAGCTCTCGACAAGTTCTGTGGCATGGTCGCGTGAACTCATGGGATGTCTTCTCTTCATCTCTGCCTCTGTAATAATTGCTGATAAACCGCTCGACCAATTTAGTCTTCTCAATTTTGGCCTCGTTTATGCGGGCAATTATTTGAGTGGCATTAAATTATCGAAACTCGGTAGACCAATATGGTCTCCTCAAAACTGAGGAGACCATACAATTCCAGTTACTACTCCCCCATTACCTGAACAAGGATTGTTCTCTCGGAGGGGCCGTCAAACTCACAGAAGTAGACTTCTTGTGCACCACCACGGACAACTTTTCCATCATGTACTGGAAAATGCGTGTGATTTCCCGTAAGAAGTGCCTTGAGATGTCCTGTTGGGTTGCCAGCTGTTGAGCCGTAATCCTTAAGCATGCGAGCATGCGCATACGGCCAATCCTCTGGAACAAGGCGACCAAGGAAGACACTGATGTCACTCTCGAGACATTCGAGCGCCTCATTGGTTGTAATGCCGGCAGTCGTGTGCTTAGAGATAGCAGTTACCATACCGTCCTTAATACCGCTCTCAGCTACGATCTGCTCAAGCTTATCGGTAATGAGAATGTACTGGTTATACTCGCTCGTCAGAAGCGTGAACGTTGTTGTATAGACCATGGTCTAGCCCTCCTCAAGTCCGCCGAGGAAGTCAATTGCGTTCTGCCCCTTGATGAGCTCGACGGTGCTCTCACGAAGGCCAAGATTATCCAGAGCGTGTGCCATACGAATCTGCTCGAAACGCGGCTGTCCACTACCAAACATAACCTGATGACGAAGGCTGCGATCGATCCATGTCATAGGAATTTCTTGAGTGAACAAACGGGTAAAGAACTCCTGCGCGCAATCGAAGTACAGAAGACCTGTATCGGCATACACATTGGAATGCTTAACCATTACCATGGCGGCTTCTTCTACCCAAGGCCAGCCAAAGCGGCCAATGCAGAAGCGAAGATTCGGTCTTGTCTCTGCAAGCTCTTCAAACTCAACCGGACGCCCGTATTTTGCAAGCGTATGCGGTTCCCATGACATACCAGCGCTGAAATACACCGGACGGTTGTAGCGCTCGCAAATGTCATAAAGCGGTTGCACAGCATCATCCATAGGATAGAAACGCTGGCGCGGCGGATACAGAGCAAGGGCTTTCATGCCAAGATCTGTAAACGCACGCTCAAGCTTTTCAGGCGCTGCAGGATCCGCTGGATCGACACTTGCAAAACCGATAAAGCGATCGGGTGCTGCGTCGACAATTGTAC
>URWR01000088.1 GCA_900551595.1 uncultured Coriobacteriaceae bacterium | reverse complement strand
GGTATTGTCGAGGTCAGTCAGAACGAGTTTTATCATGCTTCCTCCGTAGGTTAGCTTCGTGCTTGCTGCGGATTTTTACTGTTGTGGCACGGTGAACTTTGCTACCAGGTGTTCGAGAATATCGACGGTCTTCTCCAAACTGGCAACCGGCACAAATTCCCGAACTGAATGAGCGTTATACCCACCGGTAGCAATGTTGGGGCATGGAAGGCCACGGAAAGTAAGACGAGCGCCATCAGTGCCGCCACGCACCGCCACGATAAATGGCTCAACCCCTACCTCGCGATTGGCTTCAAGTGCATTTGTAATAAGGAACTCGCGATCCTTAAAATGGTTCCCCATGTTCCGGTACTGCTCGTGCAGCTCAATCTCAAGCGTACCGGCGCCATATTTGTTATTGAGAAACGCGACAACATCGCGCATTGTCTGCTGACGCTCTTCAAAGCGCTGGTCGTCAAAATCGCGAATGATATATGAGATGGTTGCCTCACCAGCGGTGCCATTAAGTTCGGTGGCGTGATAATACCCTTCACGCCCTTCTGTATGCTCCGGACGCTCCCATTCTGGCAGCAACGAATCAAACTCTCTTAAAAGTGTGAGAGCATTTACCATAATATTCTTTGCGCTGCCCGGATGAACCATTGTTCCGTGAGCCGTTATCTGCGCAGATGCCGCAGAAAAACACTCATAGTTAAACTCACCCAACGCCTCGCCATCCACGGTGTATGCCCAAGGCGCACCAAAGCTGTCCAGATCGAGCAGGCTTGCACCATGACCAATCTCCTCGTCGGGCACAAAGGCAATCGCGAGACGAGGGTGCTTGAGCGAAGGATCCTTCGCCAGCCGGGCGATAAGAGCAACAATGGTAGCAACGCCGGCCTTATCATCTGCTCCCAAGAGCGTCGATCCGTCTGAGCACACAATGTCCAAGCCAACAAACTGTTTGAGGTCTGGCACCTCTTCTGGTGTGGTTTGAATGGTTGTGCCATTTACCACACCTGCAACCAAAGGGCCTCCCTCATAGTGCACCACATGCGGGCGCACACCTGAGGCTGGAGCATCGGGCGAGGTATCTATGTGGGCACAGAGTCCAAGTGCCGGGAGAACTTCTAAACCTTCGCTTGCCGGAAAATGAGCAGTAACGTAGGCATGCTCATCTGCTTGTGCATCGGCGCAACCGAGCTCGCGCAGCTCCTCTGCAAGCAGACGTGCCATATCATGCTGGCAAGCAGTTGAAGGTGTCTGATTTTCTTGGTGTTCATCAGATTGAGAATCCACCTGAACATACCGAAGGAATCTCTCTAAAACATCGCTTCTGGACCCATCTTCCATAGCTGCTGCCTTTCGTATTGGGATAATTTGTCTATCACCCCGATGGTACCGCGATATATGCAGCATTCAAAAGATGGTTTTAAAGTTGTGCATATGCTTACAACTTATACGTATCGTTACAACTCTCGTCTTTCATACAGTTTGATAGAAACAGCAATAGAAAGCGTAAGAACAAGAGTCGCAATCACAATTGCTGCCGCACACCACATAGCAAGACCCTGCGGTGTCTCCAAAAATGCAAAGAACTGCCTTAATGATTCCATTGAAATGGCACCACTTTCGAACAAGCCGCTTCCACCAAAGAGAAGGAATGGCGCTATAAAAAGCACAATGGTTATAAGCGGAACCCATTGCGTTGCTTTTGTCTGCCCAAAACGAACGTAAATAGGAGTTTCTACACTCGCAACAACAACCCCCATGAGCATGCAAAACATCATCGTGAATATCACCGTCATCACATGCTCCTGCGTAAGAGCAAACACCGACTGAATATCCGAAGATACGTTAAGAACAGAAATAACAACACTCAATCCAAGGGTGCCGATAAGCCCAACAAGCATCCCGGAAATGCCCAGGGTAACTATTACGGCATACCGACCAAGAATGACATCGCGGCGGCTGACCGGCAAGGTAAGCCGGTAAAGCCCCCAGTTGTTTTGCTCGTCATAGGCAGCCGTAGAGAGCGCCCCCATAATGAAATACAGCATGCAGAGAAGACCTGGTACAGCCACAATCGAGTGCATACCCACGCTGAGACAAATAGCAATAAATAAGCCGAGCCCCAGCAGCTGACGAGCATAATCGCGCAGAACAGTCATTTCAATCAAGTAGGCACGCCTCATTGACGCACACCACCTTTCAAGATGAATGTCATATATTCATCAATCGTCATACGGTCACAGGGGATTTCTGGATAGCGTTGCAAAAAGTCGTATCTATGAGGAACACAGAGGTCAATACCGTAGTCTCGACGCAGATAGCGGACCTGCTCCCCTTCGTTTTGTGCTGCAAGCACGCGTTCAAAATCTGTAAGGCGACAATGAGCTATGCCCATCTCGTCGGTAATGGCGTCTTTTTCCATATCAAAAAGAATGCGGCCTTTATCAATGCACACAACTCTATCTGCAATTCTTTCTAGGTCGCTCGTTATGTGGCTGGAGAGAAGCACGCCATGATCATCTTGGGCAACATACTCAAGGAGCAAGTCGAGTATTTCATCGCGAGCCATAGGATCGAGGCCCGCCGTTGCTTCATCGAGTATCAGCACGCGTGTTTGATGGCTCAACGCACAAGCAAGACTGAGCTTCATTCCCATTCCTCGGGACAGCTCTTTTACCGCTTTTGACTCATCCAGATCGAATAGCTTGGTAAACTCGGCAAACTTTTGTGCGCTCCAATTGCTATATGCACGTGAACAAACTCGACCAACATCCGACACTTTCAAATGTCCTGGCACCGAGACGGTGTCAAATACGACTCCAACTTCCTCTTTTACCTGCGCGTTATTCTTTGAGAGTGTTGAGGAGTCACACCCAAGTAGTGTTGCCTTACCTCCATCAAGGGCGATAAGACCAAGTATCGCTTTAATAGTCGTGGACTTACCGGCACCATTTTGCCCGATAAAACCTACAACTTCACCTTCGTGAACCTCAAGCGAAACGCCATCCAACCGAAAGCCGTCATACTGTTTCGAAATATCGTGTGCTGAAATGAGCACCTCATCCTCAAAGGCAGCGACGCTCATACTTACTCGCTTTCCATCATGGTAGATAACATCTCAAGAAGCTCTTCGTCAGAAAGCCCAAGAGCACGGCCTTCGTTTACAGCCTGCTCCAAGAGCGCCTCCACTGCGCGCAAATGCTCTTCTCGTATGAGCTCTGCATTGCCACCTGCAACAAAGCAACCCTTACCGCGAACCGTCTCTATAAGACCCGCCGCTTCAAGATCGGCATAGGCACGCTTCGTGGTAATAACACTGACGCGCAAGCCATTTGCAAGTGCACGAATACTTGGCAGTTGCTCTCCCTCTACAAGTTCACCCGAGAGAATCAGAGCTTTTATCTGCGAAGCTATTTGCTCATAAATGGGCTTATCGCTCGAATTTGAGATGACAATATCCACCCGACCATTTCCTCCTGCACCTATAAAATCATGCAAGCAAATTTGCTTTTGACCGGTAAGGCGTCCCTTATATCCGGCCTGGCTTCAGAGCGTCCTCTTCTGCTTGATCTGAGCATACTGTATATGCTGTATATACACAATATATTTTTTAAGATTTCTTATGTACTCGGTGACTGGACATATCAAAAAAAGCGCCTGTGCAGCTCTTTTGCACAGACGCTTTCTCACTCAAATACCAAATGGTGATATGGAGAACTCTACTTCTTGCTGTTTACAACTCCAGAAACACGCTCGGCAGCAGCACGCTTAGCGGCCTCAATGCGAGCGAGTTGTTCATCAGAAAGATTGAGAGCAGGTTCCTCACCAGATCCACAGCCATGAGCAGAGCAGGATGTACCCGCCCCCTCTTGGGCAGCAAAAGGCTCTTCAACGTACGGAGAAACTACGTGCAAGGTAGGATCGGCAGGATTTTCGATACGGAAGCCATCATTGGGGTCTACACCATATGCATTCAATTCGTTTGTAGATTGTGCATCGTCAGCAAATGCCTCGGCAAGACCTTTGCCGCCTCCCTGCTGCTCGTGCAAACGGCGGTAGTTTTCCTTCGCAACAGAGATCATCAGCTTAATACGGTTCAGCTGGTTTACCTCAGAGGCGCCTGGGTCATAGTCAACAGCAACGATATTGCTCTCGGGATGCATCTGACGAAGACGTTTGATCACCGATTTGCCAACAACGTGGTTTGGCAAGCAGGCAAAGGGTGAGCAGCACACGATGTTGGGTGTTCCGTGCTCAATCAGATCGATCATCTCGGCAGTGAGCAACCAGCCCTCACCCATCGTGTTGCACAGCGAAAGCACGCGCTCGGCCTTCTCTGCCAATTCATGAATGGGCTCATAGGGCTCAAAACGCTCACTCGCCTCAAGCATTTTGTCAATCGGTCGACGCATCGACTGGACAAGATCAATGCCTGCTTTGTGTGTCAGACGACTTGTGAACTTAGTTCCCAGCTCGCGCTTCATATTTATCTGGTTGCTCATGCCAAACAGGAAGAAGTCGAGCAGTCCCGGAACATTGGCTTCGCAGCCTTCGGACTCAATAACCTGAACAACCTGGTTGTTTGCGGTTGGATGGAACTTTACAAGAATCTCTCCAACAACACCAACGCGAGGCTTGGAACGGTCATTTACCAGCGGCAACGCATCGAATGCCTCAACGGTTTCACGACAGAAGTCGTAGAAGCCACTGCGCTCGACGGTGGGGAGCAAATCGCGTGCACGCGCCATGAAGGTGTCGTACAGAGCATTGGCTGAACCCTCTTGTGCCTCGTACGGACGCACGCGATAGAGCAGCTGCATAATAAGGTCGCCATATAGCAAGGCATATACTGCGCGAAGGATAAGGCCCGGCTTCTTGATGTCAAAACCGGAGTTCTTCTCATCAAGCGTCTTTGCAACAGAAAGTGAAATAACCGGAATCTCGGGATGTCCAGAATCCTTTAAGGCCTTACGGATAAGAGCAATGTAGTTGGTTGCACGGCATCCACCACCCGTCTGAGAAATAATAACGGCAGTCTTGGAGAGATCGTATTTACCGCTCTCGATAGCCTCCATAATCTGACCGGTTACCAGAATAGACGGATAGCAAATATCGTTGTTTACATACTTTAGGCCTGCCTCAACTGCACCGTGGTCAACCGAAGGCAGCAACACCATGTTGTAGCCGTAGGCATGCATAATGGGCTCAACCAGGTCGAAGTGAATGGGTGCCATCTGCGGACAAAGGATGGTGTAGCCCTCTTCACGCATTGCCTCGGTAAACTCGACCTTATCCCACGCAGCGCTCTCGGATTCACGATACACCGGCACCTGAGCGTCTTCGCCAGGCTCGGACGCCGGACGCACATGCTCAAGCGAACCGTCAGCCATGCGCACATCAACCGGTGCAGCTTCGTGCAAACGGCCAGCTTTTGCCTCTTCCTCAAGCTCTTCGCGCTGCTCGTTTAAGGCTGCCATCAGAGAACGGATACGAATACGTGCTGCACCAAGGTTGGAAACCTCATCGATCTTGAGCACGGTATAAATCTTTCCAGAGGCCTCAAGAATCTCCTGTACCTGGTCGGTTGTCAGAGCATCGAGACCACAGCCAAACGAGTTGAGCTGGATAAGATCGAGGTCATTACGTGTGGCAACAAAACGTGCTGCACGATACAGGCGGGAATGATACATCCACTGGTCTACCACGCGAATAGGACGCTCGGGACGCATCTTATGCGCGACGGAATCCTCGGTAAGCACCGCAAAGCCGAACGAATTAACGAGCTCAGGAATGGCATGGTTAATTTCAGGATCGTTATGATATGGACGACCTGCAAGCACGATACCATGTGCATGGTGCTCTTCGATCCAAGCGAGTGTTTCGTCACCCTTCTCCTGCATGGTGCGCTTAAACTCGAGATCTGCTTCCCAGGCAATATTGACCGCGCGATCAACCTCGGCACGCGTAATGTGCTCGCCACGGAACCTACCGCGTCCCTTAGCTGCATCTTTCTCGCGGCGCACGCTTACCAACTCATAAAGACGACGCTTAAGCTCGCGTTTCTTGTCATAAGGAATGAACTCGTCGATAAACTCAACCGAAGGATCGGCAAGCTCGTCAACATTCAGACCAAGTGCCTGCGGATAGCTCATAACAATGGGGCAGTTGTAATGGTTGCCTGCAGTCTCATCCTCCTGGCGCTCCCAACGAATGCAGGGCATCCAGATAAAGTCAGGATCTTTTCCGAGCAGGTTCATAATGTGGCCGTGAGAGAGCTTGGCAGGATAGCACACACTCTCAGATGGCATGGACTCAATACCAGCCTCATAGGTCTTTTTGCTGGAATTGTCGGAAAGCACCACCGAGAAGCCAAGTTCCGTAAAGAATGCGTGCCAGAACGGATAGTTCTCGTACATGTTAAGGGCACGCGGAATACCCACCGTACCACGAGGAGCACTATCGGGATCAAGCACTGGTCTATCAAACAGCAGCTGATTCTTAAAGGCAAAGAGATTGGGTGCCTCAGTTTTACGACCCTTACTACCAGCGCCCTTCTCACAGCGGTTGCCGGTAATAAAGCGATGTCCGCCACCAAAGTCATTGATCGTGAGCAGGCAGTTGTTTGAGCAACGGCCGCAATGCACATTGGTGTGCTTAACTTTCAGATTGTCGATCTCTTCACGAGAGAGCAGTGTAGAGGTGCCATTTTCACCAGCACGATCACGAGCGAGCAGAGCTGCACCATACGCGCCCATGCAGCCAGCAATGTCTGGACGAATGACATCGCGGCCCGTAAGCAGCTCAAAAGCACGCAGTGTTGCATCGGACATAAATGTGCCGCCCTGTACAACAACATATTTGCCGATCTCGTCAAAGTCGCGCAGCTTAATAACCTTGAACAGGGC
>URWR01000087.1 GCA_900551595.1 uncultured Coriobacteriaceae bacterium | reverse complement strand
CGCGCCCAAGAAGTGTTGTCAACTAATAGAGGTGAAGCGGTAGATATACCCCGCACGATTTTAGCCTGGACCCGTTTTACTTTTCCTGGCAGAAACGGCAGGTATTCTGACTTTACCTGGGACTGGTCTTGCTTTCACGGCGTGGATTGGGACGAGAGAACTAAACAAAAGGGCATCTACCTCTTTGAGGGAAAGCATTGGGATGATGCGGTAGAACGGATTGAAAATGGTAACTACGACTACCTGATGGGCGCTGATGTAGATGTCAATGACCCACGTGTTTATGAGGAGCTCGTAAAGTGGGGCAGCTGGTACGTCACCAACTGTAACTTAGATGGATTTCGTCTTGATGCTCTCAAACATATTGATCGAAACTTTTATCTGAGATGGATTGCTGAGATTCGCAAACAAACTAATCGCGAGCTCTTTTGTGTCGGAGAGTATTGGGGACGAACATCCGAAGAACTTCTCGCATATTTGGGAGAAGAACGTGCGCTTTCGCTTTTTGATGTTCCGCTCCATTACAACCTGTATCGAGCGTCGTGCTCTCAGGGCAATGTAGATCTCTCAAAGATTTTTGATAACACACTGGTTGCAAAAGATCCTATTCATGCTGTAACTTTTGCCGAAAATCACGACACGCAACCAGGACAAGCATTGCAATCTTTTGTTCAGTCGTGGTTTAAACCCGCAGCATACGCTCTCATTCTCTTACGTGAAGCCGGTTATCCCTGTGTGTTCTACGGAGATCTTTATGGCATGCCTAACGGCGGCAATATTCCTGCTGTACAAGAACTGCCATTGTTGATGGAGGTGCGTCGACGCTTCTCATATGGACCTCAACACGACTTTCTCGACGCCCCTGACGTTATAGGATGGACGCGCGAGGGTGAATCTGAACATTCTGGAAGTGGCCTTGCGGTGGTGCTCACCGATCGCGATGGTGGACAAAAGCATATGTATGTAGGTAAACATCACGCAGGCGAAACCTGGTCATGCGTATTAGGCGAACAATCAGACACCCAAATTGATGCAGAAGGCTGGGCTGATTTTTCTACCCTCGATGGCAGGCTCTCCGTTTATCTTCCTGAACAAGCAACGCATGCTCTTGAACACGATTGCATTTTGCGGCGTATTGTTCGTGAAACAGCCGAAGATACTGAGGAGATGCGTCTCTAGTTCTACAATATGCCTGCTCAAACATATATCAGAGAGGACCCCTTATGGGCTATACCGCTGCTATCTTTGATATGGACGGCACTATTCTCGATACCTTGGAAGATCTCGCCACCTCACTTGATACTGCACTCAAGCAAACAGGCCATAAGCACACATTCTCCTGTCGTGATGTGGGAAGCTTTTTTGGAAGCGGTGCTCAGGTTGCCGTAATGCGTGCTCTTGCAACAGAAGCAGGACTTGCCAGCACAGAAGAACAGCTAGAAGCCATTGGAAGAAGCGTTGGAATTCAAGACCTCGGTTTAGATGAGGCGGAAGTAGAGCGCGTACGCTCAGCGTTTGCCGTCTACTACCGGGATCATTGCAATGATCACACGCAGTCCTATCCTGGTATCCTCGGGCTTCTTTCAGCTTTACGGCAAAGCAAAATTGTATGTGCGGTAGTTTCAAACAAAATGGACCCCGAAGTGCGCAGGCTCGCCGATTTGCATTTTCCTGGTCTCTTAGATATTTCCGTTGGTGAACGCAGCGATGTTCGACGCAAACCAGCTCCAGATGCCGTTCTTCGTGTTGCTGAATTGCTTAAGATCGAACCCCGAGAAGCCGTCTATATTGGCGATTCTGAAATTGATTTGCTGACTGCACAGAATGCCAATATACCCTGCATAGCCGTAAGCTGGGGTTTTAGAAGTCGTGCATTCCTTGAGCGTCATAACGCATCGCTCATTGCTGATAACGCTAATGAACTTGCGGAGCTTATCTTCGGATAGCAATAAATAAGATGCTCGCTATCCCTTTGATTATGGGATACTGGGACAGTATGACCAATCTATACGTCGAGAAGGATGCAAGGTAGCTCATGGCATTCGATTCCACTGAAAACGCTGAACGCCCCACGTTTCCAAAACGTGCCGTTATTACAGGCGGCATGCCCTATGGAAATAAAAATCTTCATTTTGGCCATGTTGGCGGCGTATTTGTACCTGCCGATTTTTTCGCACGGTTTTTGAGAGATCGCATTGGGCCTGAGAATGTCATTTTTGTCTCTGGCACAGACTGCTACGGCTCCCCCATTATGGAGGGATATCGCAAGCGAGTTGAAGAGGGTTATACCGGAACCATCGTAGATTATGTAACCGCCAACCACGATTCTCAAAAACAGGCGCTTGAAGATTACGAGGTTTCACTCGATCTATTTGCTGGTTCTGCCCTTGAGCCAGCACGGGATTATCATGCAGCTCTCACGACAGATATTATTAAGCGTCTGTATGAGCGTGGTTACCTCCACAAGATGAGCACGCGCCAATTCTATGACACCCAAGCAGGTCAGTTCCTCAATGGACGCCAAGTTCAGGGGCGTTGTCCAGTGCGGGGTTGTAAATCTGAAAAGGCCTACGCTGATGAGTGTGACTTAGGTCATCAATTTGATCCAGAAGAGCTTATTGCACCTGTTTCCCAGCTAACCGGAACTACTCCTGAGCTCCGTCCGGTGGATAACTGGTATTTCGACTTGCCTGCTTTTAAAGCAGATATTGAACAAGTTGTTGAAGCATGGGAAAAGGATCCTCAGGTCCGCGCTATTGTTCCTAAAACGGTACGCGAATCACTTGCTCAACCCGTGATCTACATTCAGGAAAAATTCCGTGAAGCATTCAGCTCGTGTGAACATGAGTTGCCTGAACATGTCGTACAGGAGCCAACAGGAAATCAACAGTCCTTCTCAGTTGAATTTAACAACTGGCGCGAGCGAGACCAAGCTCGTGGAATCCTGGAAGCTCATAACGTGAGGTTCCGCACGGGTAAAACCCTGCTTCCTTTCCGTATTACAGGCAATATTGATTGGGGTGTTCCCGCTCCCGAACTTGAAGGCCTTTCAAATCTTACGGTTTGGTGCTGGCCAGAGAGCCTTTGGGCACCAATCTCATTTGTTCAGACAGTCCTCGCAGAAGCGCCAGAGGGACGTTACTCCTCTCGTGACTGGCATGACTGGTGGTGCGCTGACGACGCTGCGGTATATCAGTTTATTGGACAAGACAATATTTACTTCTACTGCGTTGCTCAGCCGGCTATGTGGGAAGCACTTAACTGGAATCTGTTCCAGGACACACCTATTGCCAACTACCACATTCTCTTTATGAATAAGAAAGCGTCGAGCTCAGGAAAAATTAAGCCTCCTATGGCTTCTGAGTTGCTGGAGCATTACACCGCTGAACAGCTGCGTTGCCATTGGCTTTCCCTTGGTCTCGATCAAAAAGCTGTAAGTTTTGCTCCAAAGGCTTTTGATACTTCAGTGAGCCACAAGGACAAGAAAACTGGTGAAGAAATTCTTGTTTGCAACGATCCGCGTGTTGCAGATCCTGCCCTGAAGGAAAGCGCGTTTCTTACCAATATCTTTAATCGTCTTGCACGCAGTTGTTTTTATGGCGCGGCCAATGCCTGCGGTTGTCATCTTCCTGAAATTGCCCCACATGAAGATGCTGTTGAAACCGCACGCAAGGCAACGCTCGATTTTGAGCGCGCAGCATATACGTTTGATGCTCACGGTGCTCTTACTATTGTCGAGTCGTTCTGTCGCACCGCGAATAAGCGCTGGGACGACGCGAGCAAAGCTTCAAAGGGCGATAATGCCGCATATGAACAAGCCCTTGCTGATGCATTTGTTGCTCTGCGCACGACAGCACTGCTTATGCATCCAGCTGCTCCTTCTGGCTGTGAAAAAATATGCACATACCTTGGCTTTGAACCCGATCTTTTCTTCAGCTGGAGTCATGCGTTTGATACCCCTGTTGAACTCGCCCAACTGTTAGGTCAAAGCCCTGCTGAGCATCAAATCACGCAACTACCTCCACGTTTTGACTTCTTTAAAGGACACCCCAGTCAAAACCGTAAGGGCAAATAAACCGAAAAAGTCCGCTTAATAAGCGGCCTTTTTTCATCAAAGAAGCGTCTATTAGTTTTCTGTACTTGTGGTCTCTGGGCCTGCATCAGGGTAATCCGATGCCGGAGGGAACGTAACCGTAATAGTTGTGCCTTCACCAGGCGTACTATCCAAATCTATTTCAGCATGATGGAAGGCTGCCGAATGCTTAACGATTGCAAGCCCCAGACCAGTTCCGCCGCCATTTCGTGAGCGACTTGTATCCACGCGATAAAAACGCTCAAATACTTTTGCCTGCTCAGAACGATCAATACCAATGCCAGTATCAGCAACACGCACAAAAGGTCCAAGCGACGCATTCGCAGACATATCCTCCAAGGGTTTAGCTGCATTGACAGCACTCGCTGCATTTGCAGAACTCATCGTGCCGCTTGTAATACCGTTTCCCACTTCGAAGGTATCGGGATCTCCCACGCCGCAGGTTACCACCACCGAACCATTTTCACGGTTATACCTAATAGCATTGGAGCAAAGGTTGTAGATAAGCTCATCAAGCAAACGTGCATTTCCCATAACAGGAGCCGTCATTCCCACACACCCAAGGGTCACGTTTGCTCGTTTGGCCATAGGCGCCAAACGAGAACATACGTCCTGAGCAATAGAATGAAGATCGCAGGGCTCAAGTGAGCCTACTAAGTCGGGCATGCCTGCACGCTCAGACTCATCAAGGCGAGAAAGTATGAGAATGTCATTTACCAAGCTGGTAAGTCTTTGCGACTCATCATATATTCGCCCTGCAAAATTAGCCACATCCTCAGGGCGCGCAATGCCGTCACGAATGAGTTCCGCCGCTCCTGAAATAACCGCAAGAGGAGTTTTAAGCTCATGCGTTATATTGGCAGTAAACTCTTGACGCATCACTTCAGCATCTCGAAGCTGATCCATTTGTTCCACCAGTTGTGATTGCTGCCTATGTAACCTTTCAACCAGTGGCTCCAACTCATGATAAGGCGAAGTAGTATTGGCGTCGTCTTGTTCAGAATCACCTTCACGATGCCCACTGTGTATATCAATAGCAAGAATAGGAGCCACAAGTACACGGGAAATAATTCGAGCTACCAGCCATGAAAGTGCAATGACGATAATCGCCACAAGCGCCAGTGCCGAAAGATCTCCTGTAATAATCGAAAATGCTGTACGACTGTCCTGTGCAACTCGGATAACTCCACCCGAAGCCAACCGTTTTGCATGATAAAAACTCACAATATCAAGCGTGCGAGAGAGACGTTCTGAAGATCCCTCACCATGAGCTAGTGCCTCTTGAACTTCTGGACGATTGGCATGACTCTCCATATCTGAAGCGTCGCCTTCACTATCCATAAGAACATTGCCGTTGGCATCAATAAGCGTTGCGCGCATACCTCCCAAATCGAGGTTGCGCACAATAGCAACATTGTCATCTCCATCAGATATATCGAGAGCAGAAGCAATAAGATCGCATTCACGATTAAGTGCTGCTCGCACATCAGCTTCCCCGGATGCTTGAAACAATATTGCTGAAGCAATAAACGCTACGATCACTGCTGCCGTTGAAACAGCAAGTAAAACAATAAAGAATCGACGTGATAGAGAAGGCGCATGAGAGCGTACAGCAGCCATAAACTTAACCCTTGAGACGATACCCTACACCACGAACAGTCTCGATAAGACCTGCATGATCACCCAACTTTGCACGAATTGTTTGAACATGCACATCAACTGTACGGCTGCCACCGTCAAAATCCCAGCCCCAAACACGCTGAAGTAAGGTCTCACGGGTAAAAACAACACCCGGACTTGCTGCTAAAAACTCAAGCAAGTCAAACTCACGCATCGTAAGTGAAAGCGGCTTACCATCCACAGAAGCCTCACGACGAGAAGGCGAGATAGTGAGTGCATCAACTTGGATTGTATCGTCCACAGAAGCCGAGGAAGAACGGCCTCGTCCAGAACGTCTCAGCAGCGCACGCACACGACTAACCATTTCCATCATGCCAAAAGGCTTAGCAAGATAGTCGTCAGCACCACAATCGAGAGCTCGCACCGTATCAAGCTCAGTATCTTTTGCGGTAAGCATCATGACGGGCACATCCGTCAAACCAGGAGTCTGGCGAATGCGCCGCAAAATAGAAATGCCATCGGTGTCGGGAAGCATAATGTCAAGGAGAACAGCATCGGGCACGCGCTCATCGCAAGCGCGTCGAAATGACGCATCATTGGAAAACCCTTTTGCATCAATCCCTGCCTGCGTAAGCGCATACAGCGTAATCTCACGAATGTTTGTATCATCCTCGACGTAGTAGACCACGCTACTCTCCAGCCTCTCCTATAGTTTCTTCTTCATCCTCAAGCTCTGCGAGATGATCAGCATTGGTTAGCACGCGTTCACCCGTTGCACGGAACAAACCCCATGCAGCAACACGAGCAGCTTGATCTCCAATGCGTTCAAAATACTTTGCCACCATAAGAAGCTCAGGCAAAGACTTTGTCTGACCATCGGACTCGCGAATAAGGCCAGCAACCATTTCTTCAGTCTGCTGATACATGCGGTCCATCTCATCGTCGGAGTCCATAACCTCGTGAGCTAAGTCTGCATCAGCAGCGCTAAATGCATCAAGGGCACGAGCGAGCATTGAGGCGGTTTTGTCTGACATAATGGAGAACGTCTCGATAAGTGGCTTCATAGATTTCTTCGAAATCTCAGCCATCAGAAAGGCGATGTCGCGGGTCATATTGTCAATCTGATACAAGTCAGACACGACCCTGAAAGCGCCGGAGACGAAACGCAGATCTTCACCAATCAGCGGCTGCTGAAGCAGCATGATATCAAGGCAG
>URWR01000086.1 GCA_900551595.1 uncultured Coriobacteriaceae bacterium | reverse complement strand
TAACAAAGTCCGTCTAGGTAAGCTTGTACGCCCTACATTCCTGCTTGCTCAATAGCAGCAACCGCCTCGCGCAAACGATCAGGCTCCATAACCAGCGCCATGCGCACGTATCCTTCGCCCGAAGGACCAAAGCTTGCTCCCGGTGTCACAATCACGCCAGAGCGCTCCATAAGCTCACTGACAAAAGCAACGGAATCCATGCGTCCGTGCGTAATGCGGGCCCAAACAAACATCGAACCGTGGGCATTAGGACGCTCCCAGCCAATCGCCTCAAGGCCATCGCAAAGTGCGTCACGGCGCTCCTGATACAACAGCCGCTGGCGCTCAACAGAATCACGAGGACCGGTAAGCGCAGCAATAGCCGCGTCTTGCTCGGGATAGAACATGCCGAAATCGACCTGACCACGCAAACGGCGTGTTGCGGCCACGATATCGGAGCGGCCAACCAAAAACGAGAAACGCGCTCCTGTTACGTTAAACGACTTTGAGAGCGACAAGAACTCCACACCGACATCAAGCGCTCCCGGATAGGACAAGAACGAGCCTCCCGCAGGACTATCAAACACAATGTCTGAATAGGCATTGTCGTGAATGATCACAATGTCATGATCCTGAGCAAAAGCGATTATTTCCCGATATACCTCAGGTGTTCCCACAGAACCCACCGGGTTTGCTGGTAAAGAAACCACCATATAACGTGCTCTATCAGCCACTTCATCGGGAATTTCAGCAACGTTAGGAAGAAAGTTGTGCTCCGCCGTCAGGTGATAGTAATACGGCTCTGCCCCTGCTAGAAGCGTGCCTGCTGCAAAAACGGGATAACACGGGTCGGGAATGAGGGCAATATCGCCAGGATCGGCAAGAGCGGCACAAACATGACCCATGCCTTCCTGCGTGCCACGACAGCTCATAACCATCTCAGGTGTTATGTCAGACACGCCAAAACGATCTTGATAATAGCTGCACACCGCATCGAGTAGCTCATCTTTATCATGCAGCGAGTAGCGCCAGTTCTCCGGATGTTGAGCGCTGGTAATAAGTGCATTCACCACATGAGCAGGTGGCTCAAAGTCAGGTGTTCCAACTGAAAGGTCATACACTGTGCGGCCTGCCGCTTCAAGTTCACGACGACGTGCATTGAGCGAGGCAAAAACCTCATCGCCAAATAAATCCAACCGCTTTGAGAAGTGCATAACGAGAAACTCCCTTTTGGAGGCCTTTGTAGCCACCTGCTTTTTTATGAAATTAACGAAGCATTGCGTAACGACCGGCAGGCTCAAAACCAATGCGCTGATAAATCCTGCCTGCAGAAGGATTCTCATAGAACAGCGTGAGGAACTTCATGCCAGAATCAAAGGCATCCTTGCACAGCTGCGCTACAACTGCCGTTGCGAAACCATAACCACGCATATCGTTACGAGTGCCTACACCAACAACCATGGCACTTTCAGAGCTTACAGCGCTTGTTGCTGCGGTAGAAACAAGCACTCCATCGGAAAATGCTCCATAGGTAAGGCATCCATGGGCTTCATCGGCAGCCTTTTGCAGCTTAGCAAGAGAAATAGCACGCTTATCGGAGTACAAACCACGGTACTCATCCATTGCACCCAGCAGTGCGAAAAGCTCGTCATAGTTTTCGGGAGTAAGCTTACGAATCTCGGTGCCATCTGGTGGCGGAGCTACCTTATCAAGCTTGAGATGCGTGCACTTTGCCAGATTGAGTGAGCGCATATCAAGCTCATCAAGATAGCCTGCCAAAGCGGCAATTACCTGATATTTACCGTTGATACTACCGAAGAACGAGTTGCCCGTAGAGTCACGAATAAATTCCGCAACTGAAGCAGCATCAAACCAATCGTTAGGGCTATAGCAAACGTAGTTAGCATAGAAGCGCAAAACGATTGAATCCCATGAGCCGTCGGGATTTTCAAAAGCATAGACACTTACCGGATCTTTCATACCAAACTGCTCAATATCGCCGGTAATAAAAACAGCCATTTCTGGCTCGTCAGAAACGTACTCAAGCACCTTTTCGCGATCTTGCTCAGTTAAAAGACGAGGCTTGATCATGGACTGCTCCCTGTTGACGGTAACCTTGCGTGTACACCACTATGGCGCTCTGCGTACAGTAACGGCTACAACCTCTAGATATAGCGATTTAATTGTACTCTCCATCGTGCATGGTAAATAAACGCAACACGATGGTCTAATAATACATTGTTGCTCGTATACCCATTTGGTACAGAGTTAACGTCGCGCTTTGAGCGTAGCAAACATCTTGGTGTTGTGTCGCTTTACAAACGAGATAAAACGTCCTTCTTCATATGCAAGTAAAGCGTTGCATGACCGAATAGGCTCAAGCATCATGCGCATCATACGTGAATGTGGATGTGCAACTGACACTGCCACACGAGCACGTTCAGTGCTAATCATGCGAGAAATCTCTTCAAGCTTTTCGTTACGAGAGAGGGTGCATCGAGGATTGCAGACGTTTTCAATACAGCCTATGAGACGCTCGGCATAACGACGTTGCACCATTTCCATACTTGCAGCATCGCCCTGCAAACCCCAATGCTGATACAGATCAAGCATCCATCCATGCTCTTCTTCGCGCTTTTTATACATGTCAGGGCGCCAACGCGCTGTTTCTGACTCCGAACGCTGACGAATAAAGTGGTAATAGCATTGCTCGGTATTCGAAACGCGCTCTACATCGGTGATGTAATCCAATACAAAGGGGAAATCATCCCAAAAAGTGGGACGAAAACGCAGGTTCAGATCTTCTATACGACTGCGCAAAAAGAGCTTATTCCAGGGGGTGTACAGCAAGTTCTCGTCGAATAGTTTCCAAGCACCGCAACGAAAATCCTCTTGCGTATCATACGTTTTTGTCGGCTGGTACTTCTTCTCAGATAGATGGCGACCATCATCACCATAGTACGTATCGATATAGAAGCCAGAAATAACAAGCTCTGCATTATCGCGCTCAGCAATTGCAACCAAATCAGCAAGCATTGTGGGTTCGGCCCAGTCGTCTGCATCAAAGAACTGCACATAGGTACCTTGTGCGCAATCTAAAGCATAATTGCGTGCTGCCGGAGCTCCACTGTTTGGTGTATGAAAAACATCAATACGGATGTCGCGCTCAGCAAAACGATCTGCAATATCGCCCGATCGGTCGGTCGAGCCATCGTCAACAATAAGCAGCTCAAAATCTCGCATAGTCTGATTTTGCAGACTCTCGATAGCACGACCCACGTAGCGGTCAACGTTATAGACCGGCATTATCACTGAGACCTTAGGGTTTCTGCGGGCCACGTATGCTCCTTGATTGACGCGATGAATAGAACAAGATTGACGGCAGTGGTTATATCACAGCTATCCTTAGGTTATCAGGAGGATGCACTTTTAGTGCGCGCTAGAGCCGCAGGCGGAAATCCAACACAAACCCGACACGGATACACTAAAAGAATCCTATGATTGCTCCTCCACTAATGTCCCCACTTCTAAACCAAGCTCTGTTGCATCGACCACAGTCCAAGAATCTTGCTGTGTTACCGGCGCATCAATTCGCTGAGCACTGGAAAGATCAATCGAATGAACTGTTTCTGCCAATTCGAGTAAGTCTGAACTGTCCATATCAGTTTTCATATAGCCCAGAAGGTCGGAAACCTTAGAAACGAGATCATTTCCTCCAGCGTTAGATAGTTCTTCCAGCTGAGACCAGCCTTGATTATCAATCACCACAACGTGCTCAAACGACATGTTTGTAGCCTGTGAAGTAAGTCCAATGCAGGCACTGGCACCTTGTTCTGAAAATGCATCAGCAAGGGTTTTATCATCCTCAACCTGCATAGAAAGAGGGAGTGAAACCAACGATGCAGAGTTTTGCGAACGGTTCAGACACATAAGCGTTGCACCAGTTAACGTAGGATGTTCAGATGACACATCATCAACGAGAAAAACAAGAATGTTTGTAAAGGTGTCCTCTGAGGCAGTGGTTCCTGATATTGGCTCTACGTTAGACGTCGAAGCGAGCGATGAGGCAAGTTCACGATCGCCGAGAACACTGTCGTCATTTGCACGCTGCCATAAAAACCAAACGATCCCACCAAGCAAAGCGACTATACCAACCAGCACAAATACCGCAATGACACTGCGCTTCTTACTTGCTACCGGCACATCCGATCGCGAATAACGCTCTCTTTTCCGCACCATAACACACCCCTCTGAGCTGTAAGTTTTAGGCGCTTTACCGTCGCATAAGGTGCACGACCTCCATGAGGGAGCTGATCAGCCTCATCTAAGGAGCAAACCCTATAACTGTTGCTACGATTCCTGCCACAACAGCAATCATGTACACCAGGATTGTTATTGCAAGATTTTCTCGCAAGCTGCGATTTGTTCTAAAAAGAACTGCAAGACCAACTCCTCCGCCAGCAAGCAAACCCGCCAAGAGGGCTCCGGCGCCAAGCGATCCAGCAAGATACAGCTGACAGATAACAACACTTGCAGCGCAATTAGGGATAAGACCAACTAAAGCTGCCACAAATACTGCACGCACAGGATGACCATGAGCAAGGGATGCAATAACATCGGTCCCTACACCCTCAATAACCAAACCCATTACAAAGGTGATCACCAAGATAAAAGCAGCAACTTGTAGGGTATGGGCAAGTGCAGCACGCACTATTGACCAGAGCATTGCACGGTGAGAATCGTGATGGTCATGGGAATGACCACTGTGTGTATGCTCCTCTTCATCACAATGGCAATGAGCACGTTCACACAACTCATGGATGTGAAGAGACCCATCCCCCGCGTGCCCCAAAGCGCGCAAAAGAGCATCGATACTGAGGCCTGCAATAATGGCAACGACTATTTTGACACCCACAATGGTTGCCATCGTGCCTAAGGATTCCCCCTGGGCTACAAATACGGGAATCATTTCGTCGCTTGTGGACAAAAAGACTGCTATGAGCGTGCCTATCGTCACAACGCGTCCGGCATAAAGCGTCGCTGCCATCGCAGAAAAGCCGCATTGTGGAATTGCACCCGCCAAGGCACCAACTATCGAACCAGCGGCACCTGCGTGTGCAATACCACGCTCAAGCTTTCCCGCCATCCCATGTTCCAACGCTTCCATAATGAGATAGGTAATAAATAAAAATGGAAGTAGACGCACGGTATCTTCGAGACTATGCACTGCCTCATGAATGAGTAACTCGTCTATGCTAAACACCTTCCTTCAACCATGGTGTAAGCGCTTCTGGTGGATATGCCACCCCTGTAAAGGTAAGTCCTTTGGCAGGTGAACACTGGCCAGCCGCTCGCCTATCGCATGCAGCAAGCACCTCTTCGACCCATTGAGGTTCTTTTCGTCCTCGCCCTACCTCAACTAGCGTTCCCACAATTGTGCGAACCATTGAATGCAAGAAGGCATTTCCACAAATATCCACAGCTACAAGCGGCTCGCCCGCTTCTTCAATCTGCGAAATAGTCAGCGAGATAACGTTTCTTGAAGTTGGCTTTCCTACCGCTGATGCTGCCTTACAAAAACTCTTGAAATCATGTTCTCCTATGAGACAACGCGATGCCTCATACATACGCTCAACATCGAGATCGGAGCGAAGCCACCAAGCGTGATCCCACGCCATAACAGGACGGGTCCATCCAGCGGAAATGCGATATCGATAAGAGCGAGAAAGTGCATCAAAACGTGCCGAAAACCCTTTTTTAGCTTGATACAACGCTCCAACAGAGATGTCATCCGGCAACAATGCGGTAAGGGCGCGCTTTAGGGTAGCTCCATTTAGCTGAGATTCTTCAGCAGTGATTGGAATACTTACATGCTGAGCAATAGCATGCACTCCTGCATCGGTTCTACCAGCACAGGTAAGCTCTACTGGCCTGCGTAAATACGTCTCAAGAGCACGGATTATCTCTCCTGCAACAGTACGCTGATCAGGCTGATATGCAAATCCCGCAAACGCCGATCCACGATATCCCACACGCATTACGAGCGTGCCATCCAAATCTTGCGTATCGCCAAAATCAGAAAAGGAGTTCTCGCCTGGGGAGACAGATTCCTTCACAAGAGTTCTCCTTACACCCATCATGTACCGCTCTACCACGCAGTACTAAGTCTTCTTATCACCCCTATTCTTACCGAAAAGACACGCCAGAACACAGCCCCTTCAGAACAAAGCTCATAAAAAAGCCCACAGCAGATTGCTGTGGGCTTCCGGGAAGCATATGAATGATTAACCTACTCGCACTGGTCCATCTTTAATTGCTGCCCAAACGGTTGGCTCATTTTCAAATACATTTGCCATCCAATAGTACGAAGTATCTGGTTCAACTCCATGTGAGGCGGAGTGCCACACGCTTCTGTGCAGGACAAACACGTATCCCGGACGGATCGTAATTGCCGTTAAATCTTTTTGAGAAGGTGGCTCATCACTCGGAGGTGCCACCAATAAACAAATTGGCTTGCCAGCAGGAATTTGTGCTTCCTGGGTATGCTGATGACGTTCAACTTCACTGCAATCAAACGGCATGCCAGAACTTGTTGTCATGCCGATATAAGAAAGTGTATCAAGAAGCGGTCGGTCCGTATCAACGTCACTCCAACCCTCCCCTGATGAGGCATTGGTATTGCCAGTAGTCCCAGCGCCCGTAAGGTCATACAGAATGCCATAGCGTTGCCACTCAATCTGAGTTACATCGACAGGTGTAAGCATGTTATGAGTCATGGTTGCATCCTATTCATTGCGAAGAAATACCTGGAAAGGTGTTATATCAACACCCCTTTGGCTCATGAAATCCAATACCGAGGCTGCTCCAACAGCACCAGAACGCGGGCCCATGCCACACACTGCTCGAGCAGCAGCTGCATTGGCAAACCTTGCGCAAAGCTCTATGTCATCACTACAGAGGTTTGCATAAAGAAAAGATGAACAGA
>URWR01000085.1 GCA_900551595.1 uncultured Coriobacteriaceae bacterium | reverse complement strand
CGCTGCCGCCGGTGCTGCGGCTGATGGACGAGGAGACCATCGGCCTTCGCATGGACTTCGACGTGGAGGTGCTGGTGCGGCTGGTCTTGCAGCAGCTACATCGGCGGCACAGCAGGGCGCGTCTGTTCTCGTTGTGGAACGCGAAGCTGCTCCCGGAGGCATCTTAAGTCAGTGCATTCACAATGGATTTGGTCTGCATCGCTATGGTGAAGAGCTTACTGGCCCTGAGTATGCAGCTCGCGAGATAGCTTCTCTTCACAAGGAAGATGATGCCATACAGGTGCTTACTGACACCGCTGTTCTTGCACTTAAACGCGAAGGGAAGTTTATACAAGCAACCCTTGTTTCAGCTGAGCGGGGCATGCAGATCCTCACTTTTGGAGCAGTTGTCCTTGCATGTGGATGTCGCGAGCGTAGTCGCGGAGAGATTGGTATTCCGGGAACACGTCCGGCAGGAGTGTATACGGCTGGATGTGCACAGAAACTTTGTAACATCGATGGCATTCGACCTGGCTCACGCGTAGTAATTTTAGGTTCGGGCGATATTGGTCTCATTATGGCTCGCCGTATGACGTGGGAAGGCGCCAAAGTTCTCTGCGTATGTGAATTGGCTTCGGAGCCAGGAGGTCTGCGTCGCAACATTGTGCAATGTTTGGACGATAACAACATTCCGTTGTTGCTCTCAACTACCGTAACGGCCATTAAAGGTTCTCCGCGCCTTGAAGCGGTAGAGCTGAGTGATGTAGATCCAGTAACAAAACAACCCATTCCTGGAACAAGCAGGCTTGTCGAATGCGATGCTTTGTTGTTATCGGTGGGTCTTATTCCAGACAATACGCTTGCAAAAGGTTTGGGAGCAGTAATTGATCCTGGTACCAAGGGTCCTAAAGTAAATGAACATCTGCAAACAAGCGTGCCAGGGCTATTTGTGGCTGGCAATGAACTTCATGTACATGATTTGGTTGACTATGTATCTGAAGAGGGCACTGTTGCGGGTATTTCTGCTGCTCTCTATGCGTTAGGAAAAACAGAGAACAACGAGGAAGAACCTCTGACGGTAGTGTGTGGAGAAGGTGTTGCCCAAATTGCTCCACAGCTCATCACTCAGAGGGATAAGAAAGTAACTTTACGCTTGCGTTCACGTGCGAGGATAGAGAATGCACAGATTTGCGTTGTGTGCAATAACAAAACTATTCGCTCGGTTGCTCGGCGAATCGTAGTGCCATCAGAGATGCAAGAAATCGTACTCCGTCCGACAGATCTCGAACAGATAACAGGTGAGCTTGAAGTTGTCTGTCAGCCAGCTGAGAGAAGGTAAGAAGCGTGGAACAACATGTACAAAATGTCACGTGTGTTCAGTGTCCTATGGGATGTTCTCTCTCTGTGTATATAGATAGCGCGGGAGCAGTAACCAATGTGGAGGGAAACAGCTGTCCTCGTGGCAAGGCGTATGGCGAGGCAGAAGTCACTCATCCGGTGCGAATGGTAACAAGCCTCATGCGGGTTGAGAACACATTTCATCCCATAAGTGTGCGAACTGCTGAAGCGGTGCCACGTGAGACTATTCCGGCCGTCCTTGTTGCTATCCACAACACAACAGTTAAAGTGCCCGTACAGGCAGGTGAAGTGCTCATTCAGAATGTGGCAAATACTGGTATTGATGTGGTGGCAACAAAGAGCTGTACAACACCACTTTAGTGCGGGCGCTTATACGAATTCTTCCGATAAGCGAGATATGACTCACGTACGCAATGTCAAGACTGGTTCTGAGGAAACTAGGCTTTATAGTTGAATTGCCGGATCCCTGCGGTGCCAACTGGGTGAACCGACAATTTTTTCGAGGGAGTCCAGATATCGTTCCTAGTACGGGGATCCTCCGTTGTTGAGGAAGCCGGAAGAGGCGATGAGGACACCCACCTTTTGTGAGGTGGGTTCATAATCGCAACCGCAGGGGCCGGTTTTTATGTGGAAAGCGTTTGCCAACCTCATAAAAACCGGCCCGAGTCGCTTTAATGCTGCAGCTAGTCTTGGTGTGTCTCCAGTTCGATAGCATCCGAAGGCAGAGGCGTATCTTTAGGAATCGCCACAAGCTTATAACCCAAGATGTTAAGGAGTCTTACAAGAACTTTCGTTTGTGGGTTGCCCACCGAGAGCACAGAAGCAACTGCTGGTTGGCTTACACCAAGTTCATCGGCGACCATCTGCTGAGTCATGTTGCGCTTCGAGATGATCGATCGAAGGGCATCCGATACATACATGCCGTCGCCTCCCCTTTATTCGGTCGGTACAGATAGTAGCTAGGACGGACGTCAAACATTAAAGCCCTCGATTTTATGAGGGAAAGAAACCTCTTGTCCTACCACTGTTAGCATGCCATGAAATGATACTCCATTTATGCTCTTTTCTACCTTTCATACCTTTTTTCCCGCAAATGGACAGGACATCAGTGTCATTTAATTATTTTTTTCAAACGGATAAGATCATTGGAACCTTGTGGGCACATTTGGGAAGCATTGTTGCCGTGAGTTTGGTGTCTGTCAGGGCGGTTACAATCGTGTAAGCCGACAACAAGAGAGGAATACACGAGATTATGGAACAGCAAAAAACACTTGCAGTTATAGATGGCAATTCACTGATGCATCGTGCGTTCCATGCCATTCGTCAGCCCATGTCGGCACCGGATGGTCGTTCAACAAATGCATTGTTTGGGTTTTTCAATATGTTTGTGAAGTTTATTGAAACCTTTACCCCAGACGGCATACTTTGCGCGTTTGACAAAGGCAAGCCACGTATTCGTATGGAACTTTTGCCGCAGTATAAAGCTCAGCGTCCGCCCATGGATCCTTCTTTGGCGGAACAATTTCCTATGGTTAAAGAATTGCTGCATGTGCTCAATATTCCAGTTGTGGAACTGGAAGGTTGGGAAGGCGACGATATTCTCGGTACCCTTGCAAGACGAGGCGAGCAAGTGGGCTATAACATGCTGCTTGTGACAGGCGATCGTGATATGTACCAACTCTCAACCGATAAGGTGCAGATCGTTTCAACGAAAAAAGGTGTATCGGATGTTGTGGTTATGACCCCAGAGAGCGTTGTGGATCTCTATGGAGGTATTACGCCGCAGCTTGTTCCAGATTTTTATGGTCTTAAAGGCGATACCTCAGACAATATTCCTGGTGTACCAGGTATTGGCCCCAAAAAGGCAGCTGCCCTTATTACTCAGTATGGCAACCTTGATGAAGTGCTTGCTCATGCAGATGAAGTGAAAGGTAAGATGGGGCAGAATCTCCGAGAGCATGCAGAGGACGCTCTTCTCAGTAGGAAAATTGCAACTATTCGTACAGATGCTCCACTTGAGATTGATCTGACCAAGGTACATTTTCCTGATTTCGATCCCACAGCAGTAGTAGAGGCCTTTTCTGCACTTGGCTTTACCGGTATGACCCAGCGCCTTGTGCGTCTTTCGGATGAGCCGGTTGTTCAAGCTTCTAAAACGCCCGCATTGCCTTCAAGTGAATTAAAGCTTTACGAAGGGGATGCAGATGAGTTTGTATCAGAAGCGCTAAAGGCGGGGGAGTGGATCGGTGTAGCTGCATCGCAGGCTGATTCATCAGGACAGCTGACTTTTGCCTTAGACGATATGCCCCGTATTTCTGTATGGCTCTCGAGCAGTGCCGGTCTTGTCTGTTTTGACAATGAAAAAGCCTACGCTTCATTAGCCCGCCTTTTTAGGGAAGGATTAGTCTGTGCGGGTGATGTAAAAGGGCTAGTGCATCTTCTTTGTCCCATGGATTCTTCTCGCCCTGCTGAACTTGCAGCTTCGGAAATTGCACCTGAACGTATCTTTGATGCGGGCATTGCTGCCTATTTGTTGGAATCGGATCGTACGTCCTATGAACTTCCTGGTTTGGTAGAGACGTATTTGTCAATTACGCTGCCGGATCCGTCCGACGATATCCCTCAAGAAGCACTCGATGCTATTTCTGCTCGCCATTTGCACCCTGTTCTTGAGAAGCGCTTGGAAGAGGATGGCTCTTCCGATGTCATGCACAAAATTGAAATGCCTTTGCTTCCAGTGCTCGTCGCGATGGAACGCCGAGGCCTTTCTGTGGATACACATGTTTTGGCACAGCAGTCATCTGAGCTTGGCGCTGAAATCGACGAGATGGCTCATGCCATTCATGAAGCAGCTGGAGAAGAGTTTAATATCGATTCGCCAATGCAACTTTCGCATGTGCTGTTTGATGTCTTAGGTCTTCCAACACGTGGGCTTAAGCGTACACGTCGTGGTTACTATTCAACAAACGCTAAAGTCCTGGCGGATCTCGCTTCTCAGAGCAAGATTGTTTCTGAAGTACTTGAATATCGTGAGCGCGCAAAGATTAAATCGACGTATTTGGATGCCTTGCCCGCGCTTGTATTGGGCGATGGTCGTATCCATACAACATTCAATCAAACGGTTGCGGCAACAGGCCGCCTCTCCAGCTCAGATCCCAACTTGCAGAATATTCCCACCCGCTCAGAGCTGGGACATCGTGTGCGCAAAGCCTTCAACGTGGCAGAAGGAAGCGTTTTTCTGGCGTGTGATTACTCACAGATTGAGTTGCGTCTTCTGGCTCATCTTTCGGGCGACGAACATCTTATTGCGGCGTTTTGTGAGGGTGCAGATTTTCACGCCTCTACAGCAGCGCGCGTTTTTAATGTGCCTGTAGAGGAAGTCACACCGCTCCTTCGAAGCCGTGCTAAAGCAGTAAACTTTGGCATTGTGTATGGTCAGCAAGCGTTTGGACTTGCAAGTTCTCTTAAGATTCCGCGTGCAGAAGCTCAGGAAATGATAGATAGGTATTTTGAGGCATATCCTGGTGTGGACGCCTATCTTAAAGAACAAGTTGCCTTTGCGCATGCACATGGTTATGTCACAACAATGTATGGGCGTCGTCGCCATACAAAAGATATCAATAGCCGTAATTTCCAAGCCCGTTCATTTGCTGAGCGAACAGCAATGAATCATCCTATGCAAGGAACAGCTGCAGACATTATTAAGATTGCCATGGCTCGTGTTGAGAAACGCATCGCCGAAGAAGGGTTCAAGTCTCGTCTTATTCTGCAGATTCATGACGAATTGGATCTCGAGGTTCCCGAGAACGAAATTGAAGCTATTTCTGAACTCGTTCAAACTACGATGCAGGGTGTCGTGGAGCTAAAAGTGCCTCTGCTTGCAGAGGTGTCTTGGGGACAAACTTGGGCAGAGGCTAAATAGAATCCAGTTCCTATTCGATAAAGCCCGTGTCTTCTAAAAGCTCGCCTGTCTTGCCGTCGGCTGCAGCGCAGGCGAGCTCATCGCACCGTTCATTTTCGTTGTTGCCCGCATGGCCTTTTACCCATACAAAGGTAGTGTTGTGCGGCTCGAGAGCTTTGATCAAACGCTGCCATAAATCGGGGTTTTTAACAGGCTTTTTGTTTGCCGTTTTCCAGCCGTTTTGTTGCCAGGAGCTTAACCAGTGTTTGTTTATTGCGTTGACCACATATTGTGAATCGGAATGAATCTCAACGGTACAAGGGCGATTTAATGCTTCTAAACCAGCAATAACACCCATGATTTCCATGCGGTTGTTCGTGGTATGGGAGTATCCTGCCGAAAGCTCTCGACGATGAGTCACTCCGTTTTTATCAACATAAAGAAGAACGGTGCCATATCCGCCCGGCCCTGGATTTCCGCGGCTTGAACCATCTGAATAGATTGTTACGTTCACCTTTTCTCCGTGTTTCTTTGGGTTTGTGAAATAAAAGTTATCTTCCGAGCGTGTTAAGACGGTCGACCAGAGCGGGGAGCTCGCGGGCAAACGCTGCGGTGTCACCGCGCCAGACGGCACGCTTTGGTCTTGCATGGCCAACGTAGGCTGTCTTTAATCCAACATCTGGGCGTGGAAAATCTCGAGTGGCATCATTGCCAACCATCAAACATTCTTCCGGCGTAAGTTTAAGAGTTGCAACAAACTCCTGAAAATACCGCGCATGTGGCTTAAGACGATGCGAGTTGCCAATGTGGGAAACGAGATCAAACGTGTCAAGAGTAAGGTGTGCCCAGCCCAAACGTGTTTGCAAACAGCCTTCAGAGAATGCAGGATTTGTGGCTAAGGCAACGATGAGCCCCATATCGCGCGCTTGTTCAATGGCCTCATGAGCGCCTTCACGTGGGACGGCATGAATGATTGAACTATTCCTCGTAGGAAGTACCTCTCGATCATAGAAGTCCAATGCATCCGCTACGACAGCATCTTCAAAATCAACGTCGATTCGTTGTTTTACGGCGTTGATAAAGACTTCTGCATTCGTGAGGTTGTCGTCTCGAGCATCGTTTTGCATAGCTAGGTATGCAGTAGCAAGAGCTGCTGCTGCACGCGGCGAGCTAACTCTACCAATCCTGGCAAGCATGTCGGAAAGATCAGCGGTATAGCGGGCCATGAAGGCGGCAAGATTGATGCTCAACAGAGTATCGTCAAGATCAAATAAAATAGCCTTTATCATCTCTGACCCTCCTTTCCGCTTCAGTTTGTTGTTCGCCATTGTACACAGCTTTGAAAATAACACCCCTGAAGGCATCACAATTGCAAATACTGCAGAGAAAAGTCTATGCATCTCGACTTAATGCTTGAAATGCACCCTCAAATCAGGGTAATCTTGCAACTGCATGACTAATACAGTCATGCTCCTGTATCTGTCGGCCCCCGAGCATGTTAATTCCAGGATGGTGGGAAAGGCCCTTTGCGGTACTCCTTCCGCAGGTGAAGACCATGACGATCGGGGCCCCGCTTTTTGAAAGGGGTCCACCTTTGAGTGAGATTCAGAACTCGTCCATCTTCTCTCTTGACGATGTCTCTGATGAGGAGATGAACAGCCTCATCGACGGGACAATTACCGACTTTGATGAGGGCGACCTTGTCACAGGTACTGTCGTTAAGATCGAACGCGACGAGGTCCTGCTCGACATCGGCTTCAAGTCTGAGGGCGT
>URWR01000084.1 GCA_900551595.1 uncultured Coriobacteriaceae bacterium | reverse complement strand
GAAGTTATGCATCATCGTGGCGGGTGTTGTGTCGTAGTAGTTCGCAATGAAAAGATTTGTCTCGTACGTCAGTGGCGCGTTGCTGTAGGCCGTATGACCTTAGAGCTTCCGGCAGGTAAATTAGACCCCGATGAGGATCCTGTCCTTTGTGCACAACGGGAATTACGCGAGGAAACCGGTCTTATCGCCCGGCGTATTGAACCGGTCATACTTTCGCGTGGTGTTATAGGCTGCTCTGATGAACTGACGCGCCTTTTTCGTGCCTACGATGTAGTCGAAGGTGAAGCCCATCTTGATGATGAGGAATTTGTTGATGTGGTGTGGGTAAGCATTGCCGATGCCCTTGCAGCTATCCATGCTGGAGTCATACAGGACTCGAAAACAATTCTTGGCATACTGAGTGCCGCATTGGAAGCAGAGAGGAGTAAGTGATTGTATGACTGAACTACAAGCTTCCAATCCTACAAACGATTTAATCTTTTTGGACCCCGTGTTTCATAACAAGATCTGGGGTGGCCGCCGTCTCGAAAAAGAGTTTGGCTATGCTATACCCGACGGAGCTGTTGGTGAGTGTTGGGCAATTTCTGCACATCCTGCAGGCGACTGTGTTGTGCGTGAAGGCGCATATAAAGGCAAACATCTTTCAGAGCTTTGGGAGCATGAGCCACAGTTATTTGAAGGTGCTCCCGGAGATCGTTTTCCTCTCTTAATAAAGATCATTGATGCAGATGGGGATCTCTCCATTCAAGTACATCCAGACGATGCCTATGCAAAAGAGCATGAGAACGGATCGCTGGGAAAATCGGAATGCTGGTATGTACTTGCTGCTGAAGAGGGGGCAACCATTGTTGTTGGACAAAAAGCTCGCTCTCGTGAAGAGTTTGAAGCGTCTGTAAATAAGGGCGCTTGGTCTGAGCTGCTCAACGAAATTCCCATTCATGCTGGTGACTTTTTCCAAATTAATCCCGGTACCGTGCATGCCATTAAGGCGGGAACACTTATTTTGGAAACTCAGCAATCAAGCGATATTACGTATCGTGTCTATGATTATGATCGTGTGCAAGATGATGGTACTAAACGAGAGCTTCATCTCGAAAAGAGCCTGGATGTTATCGACTATGACGCATCTGCTCCATCCTCGGGTGAAGTGACACAGGAAGAGAAAGATGGTGTCACACATCTCGTGGAGAATGAGTGCTATGCCGTCGATAGGGTTGTGGTGAATGGTGCGCTCAGGCGCAACGAACCATGGCCTTTCGAATGTGTAAGCGTTATTTCCGGATCGGGTTCTGCTGCAGGTCATCCCGTGCGTAAAGGCGATCATTTCATCGTTCCTGCGCATTTTGGGCCCTTGGATTTAGATGGAGACATGACAATCATTTGCTCGCATTTGCCTGTTTCTATGTAAGTTGTGAGCTACGTGTTAGAATCTTCTCCGTGCGCGCTCGTAACTCAAATGGATAGAGTATCGGACTTCTAATCCGCCGGTTGAGGGTTCGAGTCCCTCCGAGCGCACCAGGTCTATCAAAACGGATGCCTTGTGGCATCCGTTTTTTCATTTAATAATGTAAAACAAATCATCTGATGTCTTTGTAGGGTGTTACCATAATTTGAAAGCTTTCAAGTCACATTTATCTAGGAACCTTAAGGTAGAACCTCGGCCCTTTGTTCGTTATAAAAGTTCACTTTGTCATTAGTAATTTGCTTGATGATGCTACTATGTGCACGAATTTAAACTACTGTGTAAAGAGCACTCATACACAGTGAGTGAATAAGAAGGGAAGCAAAGAGAATGAGCGATTTCATCGACAGATCCCACGTCTTTTTGGATTGTCCTGCCACCACACGTGATGAAGCACTTGCCTTCATTGCCTCAAAGGCCGTTGAATTAGGAATTGCTAGCGATGAGCAGGCTGTTTTAACCTCTTTTAAAGAGCGTGAGAATGCTGGCTCTACTGGCATGATTGGTGGCTTTGCTATCCCTCATGCCAAGTCTGATGACATTACTTCCGGCAACGTTATTGTCGTAAAATTTGCCTCAGACCTCGATTGGGAGGGCACGCAAGATGGTGCTCCTATTCGAGTTGCTATTGCATTGCTTGCTCCAGCAAGCGATCCACAAACGCATCTTCAGTTGTTGGCTCAGGTTGCAACAATGATTGTTCGAGAAAGCTTCCGAACTGAGATGTTAGAGGCTCAAGATGTCGACGATGTTGCTAAGATTGTAAGTGCGGGTTTGGACGCCTAGGCGTTACCATATTTTTCTCTCCCATAGCTCGTTCTTTGCGAGTCGTTGACGGAATATATGATTGTTCGCGTCATACTGGGATAAGCGCCACAGCGCAATGGAAGGAGACTGCGTTGATTTATACCGTCACGCTCAACCCAGCTATCGATTACGTGATGCATCCTCTAACGCTCGATATGGGTTTCACCAATCGTTCTTCAAGTGAAGAAATCTATGTCGGCGGCAATGGTCTCAACATTGCGGGCATCCTGAACGAGCTCGGTGTTGCTAACACTGCTCTTGGCATCTGCGGTGGTTTTACCGGTGAGTACCTCATCAAAACGCTTCAGGAACGCGGCGTTAGCGCAAACTTTGTCATGCTTGATAAGGGCAATACGCGCATCAATGTGAAGCTTAACGGCATTGTTATGTCCATTGTTAATGGCATGGGTCCCAAAATTCCGCAGCGCAAGCTCGAAGAGTTGCTTGAGCGCATGAACTTCATTGGCGAAGGCGACACAATTGTGCTCACGGGTTCCATTCCAGCAAGTCTGCCAGATACCACCTATGACATGATCATGAACCGTCTTGCTAATCGCGGTATTCGCTTTGTTGTAGATGCTCCCGGTACCCTGCTTCTTCGCGCACTTCCTGCCAAGCCGTTTTTGATTAAGCCAAACAACCATGAGGTTGGTCGTCTCTTTAATGAGAATCCGGAGACACCTGAAGAGTGCTTACCCTATGCTCGTATTCTTCACGAGCGCGGGGCAGCTAATGTCATCGTGTCTTGCGGCAAACATGGTTCGGCTTTGCTCGACGAAAATGGCGAGGAGCATATTACCCTTTGCCCGCCGTGCCGTTTGGTAAATGCAACGGGTGCAGGCGATTCTATGGTGGCTGGCTTCCTTGCTATGGTGGATAGCGGCCATGATTATGAGACAGCCCTTAACTTTGCTTCCGCATGTGGTTCGGCAACAGCAGCATCGAAGGCTTTGGCAAAGCGTGAGACTATTGACAGGCTCTATCTTGCTCTTGGCAAAGTGCTTGATAAGCATGCAGATGAGATTGCAGAAGCCCTCGAGCGCGCGAAGCAGACCCGTATTGAAAAAACTCCTACCGAGTAATACTGTCCCTTCCGTACTATTCGAGTGGTAGCACGTTAATATATCTTCATAAACCAAAACGCAAGTGCGTTCAGGCAGCGGGCCGCCTCGCGGTTGGCCCACCGCCCCGGGAGGGGCGACCCCATGATTGGAGGATTCATGTTAGAAGGAGTTAACGCATCGGATGGCATCGGGATTGGTGTTGCCCGCGTAGCGGTAGAGCCTGATCTCTCCTTTACTCCTCACAAACCGGAAGATGCGGAAGCTGAGAAGGCACGTTATGCCGCAGCGGTTGAGAAGTTTGTTGAGCAGACCAATGCTCAAATTGAGCGTATGAAGGTAACTGTGGGTGAGGAATCCGCAGAGATCATGACCGCTCACATTGAGTTTGCCGAGGACGATGGCATCAAGGATATGGTCAACTCCTCAATTGACGCTGGTATGTGCGCTGAGCAGGCCGTTTCCGAGGCTTATGACACCTACTACACCATGTTTGCCAACATGGAAGATGAGATCTTCCGTGAGCGCGCTGCAGACGTTGCCGATGTTAAGACGGGTCTTCTGGCCGATCTTCTCGGCAAGGAAGTTGTGGATCTTTCAACGCTGCCTGAGAACTCAATCGTTGTTGTGCACGAGCTGACACCTTCTATGACAGCAGATATCGACAAGGACAATGTTGCCGGTATCGTTACCGAGACAGGTGGTCGTACTTCTCACTCCGCCATTATCGCTCGTGCACTCGAGATTCCTGCTGTTCTGTCTGTTGCTGATGTCACCACGCTTGTTAAGACAGGCGATATGGTGGTTGTTGATGGCGCCAACGGTAAAGTTGTTGTGCGTCCAACCGATGACGAACTTCAGACCTATCGTGCGCAGGCTCGACAGTATGCTGAGGAGAAGGCAGCTCTCGAGGCTTATCGTGGCAAGCCCACTGTTACCGCCGATGGCGACCAGGTGCTTCTGGTTGCAAACATTGGTAACCCCGATGATGCCAATGTTGCTGCTGAGCACGACTGCGAGGGCGTAGGCCTGTTTCGCTCCGAGTTCCTCTTCATGGATGCTAAGGAGCTTCCGTCTGAGGATGAGCAGTTCTCTGCTTATCAGAAGGTCGCTCTTCGCATGAAGGATAAGCCGGTTATCATTCGTACGCTCGACGTGGGTGGCGATAAGGAGATCCCGTATCTCAACCTCCAGAAGGAAGAGAACCCCTTCATGGGTTATCGTGCCGTGCGCTACTGCCTGAATAACCCCGAGCAGTACAAGGTACAGCTGACCGCACTGCTTCGTGCTTCCGCCTTCGGCGACATTAAGATCATGGTTCCTCTTGTCACCAACCTTGATGAGATTCGTCAGGTTAAGGAGCTTGTTGAAGAGTGCAAGGCAGACCTCGATGCTCGCGGTGTTGCTTATAACGAGAACATTGAAGTTGGTACGATGATCGAGACCCCTGCAGCTTCTCTGATTGCAGACGATCTTGCTGCTGAGTGCGACTTCTTCTCCATTGGCACCAACGACCTTATTGGTTACACCATGTGCGCCGACCGTGGCAACGATCGCGTTGGCTACCTCTATGAGGTATATCAGCCAGCAGTCCTGCGTTCGCTGAAGCGCATCATTACTGAGGGCAATAAGGCCGGCATTATGGTGGGCATGTGCGGCGAAGCAGCTGCCGATCCTCTGCTCATTCCGGTTCTTATCTCCTTCGGTCTGGGTGAGTTCTCCGTGTCCGCACCTTCTATCCTGCGCACACGTCGTATCATTTCCGAGTGGACCAAGGAAGAGGCAGATGCTCTTACCGAGAAGGTTATGAGCCTCAAGACTGCAGCAGAAGTAAAAGCTGCTCTTCAGGCTGCTGCTCGATAAGACAGCAAGCTTCACTGCTTTTTATAAGAGCTTTAAGAGGCACCGATTTTTTCGGCGCCTCTTTTTTGTAGCGATTTACTGAGCTGAGATGACGCGTAAAGCATCCGGGATAAGTGATATCTCAAAGTGCGTGTTGACCAGCTCTTCTCCATCGGCTTGGCAGGGTGGAACCTCATCAAAGTCGAGACAGATCGTGCGCACGCGCATAAACTCAAGCACTTTCGAATGAGTATGAAGTCCTGCGCGCGCAAGCAAGAAAAGCATAAGGATATGAGGCAGCGCCGGGCGAGTTACATTTCTGCATACATCGAAGTAGCCATCAGTTATGTCCGCCTCAGGACAAATGCGAAAACCGCCGCCATAGGTTGGCCCTAGTTGAACAGTAAAAATGAGCGTCTCAAGACGTTGTGGCGGCATATCATCAAATCGAGCAATGCTTGTGAGACTTTTTCCTGCGTGTGAAAGAATCTTGAGGCCTGAGGTAAAAAAGAGCGCTTCTCCCTTTTGAGAAGAGTTACGAGCGCGCCGCTCAGTTGTATCCAAAGCTATTGCGGCATCCAGGCCAAATGAAAGCGTCTGCATAAAGTAGCTGTCGTTGACCTTTCCAACATCCACATTGCGAACGCATCCGTTCTTCAGTTGGTAAAACGCCTTCTCAACATTGTTCTTACTCATGCTGAGCGTACGCGCGTAATCATTTCCTGATCCAAGAGGAATAATGCCCAACTGTGGACGCAGATCAGCTGGCAGCGTCATCAATCCGTTTACTACTTCATGAATAACGCCATCTCCACCAAGTGCAAGAACAGTATCAAACTCAGTAGCAGTTGCGGCGAGAGCTGTGGCATCACCAGGCGCTTGTGTAAGGACAACAGTAAAACGCGAATTGGGAAGATTGCGTTTTAACAGTTCTTCCATCTGCTGCGCGCCTTCCAAACCGTGGCCACTGTGAGCAACGGGGTTGGCAATGAGAAGAATTCGTCCAAGCTCAGGAAGCACAATAAGCCTCTTCAGATCGTGGAGAGCAATACGATGTTAATGTTCTCACTGCATACAAAAAAGCCCGGAGGCTATACCACCGGGCTGACTTTTCATGGAGCGGGTGACGGGAATCGAACCCGCGTCATCAGCTTGGAAGTGTGCGGATGTTTTGCGCTAGCGCGTCTAACTGGAATTATGCAGACAATCTACCTGCGTCTAATTGGCCTATTGAGTCTATAAAGACCGTGATTTAACATGTAGTCAAGCCGATATTGCGCACGTATTACGCACGCCATTGCGCATTTTTTGGAGGTGCAGAAATGCAGGTAGAAGACAAGTTTACGAGCGTGTCGATAAGACAATACGGTGATGAAAAGTGGCGCGCTCAGCTCATGTACAAAGATGAAGAAGGAAACTGGAAGAAAACGAGCCGCGTTCTGGAGACCACGGGGCGCGACACCGGGCGCAGCAAGCAGGTCTGGAAGGCCGCGAGCTACGAGGCGGAGGAGCTGAGGCGCGCACTCAACGAGGAGGCGCGGGCCGCGCAGGAGTTGGCAGCGCTTGGCATCAGGCCGGGAGAGACCGTCTCCGACTACGTGAGCTTCTACATCGAGGGGCGGCGACCCCACGTCGAGCGCTCCACGGCTGCGGAGTACGACCGAATCCTCAGCAAGCTCATTGCACCGGGCATTGGCTCGATTGGCCTAGACGCCCTCACGCCTGATGATGTGCAGGGGTGGATTAACGCCCTTGCGAAGCAGTTCGCCCCCGTGACCGTTCGCAAGGCCCTCGTTCTCCTCCGCTCCTCCATGACTCAGGCAGTGGAGCGCGACAGGCTCGCGAAGAACCCAACCCGCACCGTCAAAGCGCCGAAGCT
>URWR01000083.1 GCA_900551595.1 uncultured Coriobacteriaceae bacterium | reverse complement strand
GGCGGGTCAGTTCCGCTTGGTAAGAGCTCGCAGGGTTATGTGATGGCGCTCGATGCTGGCACAACAAGCGTTCGAGCCGTCTTGTTTGATGAGTATGGCTGTAGGGTTGCACAGGCTCAGCGTTCGCTCACCATGCTGTATCCGCATCCCGGTTGGGTGGAGCAAGATCCTGTAGAAATTCTCTCACGACAAATCGCCTGCATGATTGAAGTGCAGTTTAAGAGTGGCATTCACTCCGATCGCATCAAATCGGTAGGAATTACCAACCAGCGTGAAACCGTAGTGGTATGGGATCGTCGTACAGGCCAGCCAATTTACAACGCTATTGTGTGGCAATGCCGACGTACAGCACCGCTTGTGGAAGAGCTTGTTGAAAGAGGTTACGCCGATCTTATCCGTGAGCGAACGGGTCTTGTGCCTGACGCGTATTTTTCAGCAACAAAAATTCGTTGGATTCTGGACAACGTTGAGGGCGCTCGTGAAATGGCGGATGCGGGCGCGCTGATGTGCGGCACGATTGACACCTGGCTGATTTACAACCTCACTCATGGCTTGGTGCATGCAACTGATTACACAAATGCGAGCCGCACCATGCTCTTCGATATTAAGAAGCTCGATTGGGACGATGAGCTGTGCAATATCGTGGGAGTTCCTCGTTCAATGCTGCCTGAATGTCGTCCCTCTGCTGGCGGATTTGGTCGCGTGAGCTCGGATATCATGACGCAACATCCGCCTATTGCTGGTGTTGCAGGCGATCAGCAGGCCTCACTGTTTGGGCATTGTTGTTTTGAGCCTGGAAACGTTAAAAATACCTACGGCACCGGCTGCTTTATGCTTATGAATGTCGGGACAGAGCCAATCTTTTCACAAAATGGCCTGGTCACAACTGTTGGTATTGCCGACGGCACAGAGGTTGATTATGCGCTTGAAGGATCGGTCTTTCAGGCAGGGTCAACCATACAGTGGATCCGAGATGAATTGGGGCTTGTAGAGACAGCTGCGGAGACATCTGACATTGCTCGCTCTGTACCAAACACTGATGGTTGCTATCTTGTTCCAGCGTTTACGGGATTGGGTGCTCCTTGGTGGAATTCCGATGCTCGTGGCGTTGTGTGTGGCATTACGCGGGCCACAAATAGAGCGCGTCTTGTTCGTGCTGCCTGTGAGTCGCTTGCGTATCAAAGCTATGACGTACTTAAGGCTATGGAGGCGGATTCAGGGCATAGCATTCCTTCGCTCAGTGCAGACGGAGGCGCTGCGAGAAACGAATTCATCATGCAATTCCAGGCTGATTTGCTTGATATTGAAGTTGTTCGTGCAGAACTTTCCGAAACAACAGCGCTGGGCGCCGCCTATCTTGCGGGTTTGGCTACGGGTTTCTGGGCAGACCGAGAAGAGCTCCAAACCATCACAGCGCATTCAGCGATATATGTGCCTGGTATGGAGCAAACGACAAGAGAGCAACTTCTTGCAGGTTGGCATGAGGCAGTTCGTCGAACCTTAATGTAACAATTCATTAGAGGCTGCAATTATCATCCTTGATGCGGTACGCTAATCCGAACACCTCGCGTCTGTGGGGTTAAATTCCTATGGAGAGGAGTGCTCATGCGCATTGCAATTGCCTCTGATCATGCTGGTTTTATCCAGAAGGGGCCCATGATTGACTACATTCAAGGTCTTGGGCATGAGGTAATAGATCTTGGTCCTGAAACTGATGATCGCTGCGATTATCCAGACTACGCCGATCGTGTAGCTCGTATGGTGGCGGAAGGACAGGCCGATAGGGGCGTGCTCATCTGCGGCACCGGTATCGGCATGGCTCTTACTGCCGATAAGGTACCTGGAATTCGTGCTGCTGTTATCGAGACGCCGAATTTTGCTCACCTGTTCCGCGAGCATAACGATGGCAATGTTCTGTGCATTTCGGGACGCTTTACTGATCTTGAGGTAAACGAGCAGATTGTTGATGAGTTCTTGAATACGGCATTTGGCGGCGGCCGCCATGCTGGACGTGTCGAGAAGATTATGCGCGAAGACGATCCGGCATTTGCTGGTGTTGACGCTGAATAGGGGACGTATATGAACTTCGAATACCTCGCAGCTGCCGATCCTGAGATTGCTGATGCCATTAGTAATGAGCTTAAGCGTCAGCGCTCTTCCATTGAGCTTATTGCCTCTGAGAACTTCGTATCGCTTGCAGTGATGGAGGCAGTTGGTTCACCGCTCACAAATAAGTATGCCGAAGGATTGCCGGGCAAGCGTTATTACGGTGGTTGCTGGGCAGTAGATGTCGTAGAAAACTTGGCACGTGAGCGCGCCAAGCGCTTGTTTGGTGCAGGATATGCAAACGTGCAGCCCCATTCTGGAGCTCAGGCAAATTATGCAGCGCTTGCCGCACTGGCTAAGCCGGGCGATGTTGTTATGGGCATGTCGCTCGATAACGGCGGTCATCTTACGCATGGTTCGACGGCAAACTTCTCAGGCAAGCTGTATAACATCGTTTCATACGGCCTTGATCCAGAAACAGAGCGCATTGACTTTAACGATGTAGCTGCCAAGGCAGAGCAATACAAGCCTAAAGTCATCATTGCAGGTGCCAGTGCTTATCCGCGTATTATTGACTTTGAGCGTTTTGCTCAGATTGCCCATGACAACGGGGCATACCTTTTGGTTGATATGGCCCATATTGCCGGTCTTGTTGCAACGGGTGCTCATCCCACGCCGGTAGGGGTTGCAGATGTGGTAACTACCACCACTCATAAGACACTCCGTGGTACACGCGGTGGCCTTATTCTTACAAACGATCCCGATCTTTCGAAAAAGATAAATTCGGCGGTTTTTCCGGGCACGCAAGGCGGTCCACTCGAGCATGTTATTGCTGGTAAAGCAGTGGCTTTTGGAGAGGCTTTGCAACCGGCTTTCCATGACTACATCGATGGCGTGGTTGAAAATGCTCGCGCACTTGGACGCGGTATGGAGTCCCGTGGTCTGCGCCTGGTAACCGGCGGTACCGATAACCATCTCCTGCTTGTTGATTTGACCGCCGCCGGAGATGTAACCGGAAAAGATGCTGAACAGGCTCTTGATGAGGTTGGCATTACGGTAAACAAGAACACCATTCCTGGTGAAAAGCGCTCTCCTTTTGTCACAAGCGGTATTCGAGTTGGTTCCGCTGCAATTACTACGCGCGGATTTAATGCAGCTGAATGCGAGCGTGTGGGAGAGATTATCGGCGAAGTTGTTGCAGCTCCAAATGATGAGTCGGTTCGTGCTTCGGCACGAGCAGAGGTGGCTCAGTTGCTCGAGCCACATCCACTTTATCCGGAGCTGGGATAAACACTGGTAATACGTATACGTGTTGGGCAATGGCTCAGCTGAGATAGGAGGGCACGTTGGCATACGAGTACGATAAAAGCAGGGTTACGGTTGTCGATCATCCTTTGGTGCAGCATAAGCTTTCCATTCTGAGGGATGTATCAACCGGAACTAAACAGTTCCGCGAGCTTGTTCGGGAACTCGCCCTTTTTGAGGGATATGAGGCCACCCGCGATCTTCCCCTTGAGGATGTTGAGGTTCAAACACCTCTCGAGGTTGCTACCTGTAAGCAGATTGCTGGCAAGAAACTTGCAATCGTTCCTATCCTGCGTGCTGGCTTGGGTATGGTAGATGCTCTGCTGGAGCTCGTTCCTTCTGCTCGTGTGGGACACCTGGGCATGTATCGCGATCCTGAGACTCATAAACCCGTTGATTATCTTTGCAAGCTTCCGGCGGATGTATCTGAACGAACCTGCTTGGTTGTAGATCCAATGCTTGCCACAGGAGGATCGCTTGCCGATGCAGTAGCAACACTTCGTTCGCGTGGTGTGAGTGATATTCGCTGCCTCGTTCTCGTTGCGGTTCCTGAAGGAATCTCAGCGGTACTTGAAGCTGATCCCGACGTGCATATCTACACCTGCGCTGTCGATCGTCAGCTCAATGAGCATGCCTATATCCTTCCTGGTTTGGGTGATGCTGGCGACCGTATTTTCGGAACAAAGTGATTTAGTTTTGACAGCTTGGGCCGTATTTGCCGGGATCATATCAGGGCTCGTTGCGGCTCTTCCAACAGTTTTGCTCTTGCGGTGCGTGTCACAGCGACATGCACCGCATGTTGCAGTTGGGCTTATATGCTCACTGTTAGGCGTTCTTACGCTTCAGGGCGCCATATTCATTATCCATTGGCTTAAACCGGCTGCAACACTTACTTATGGCGTTGCTGCAACGCTCACGTTGTTGACGACAATAATCGTCACAGCATTTCTAACATGGCGCAAAATGGACAAAAATTAACCAACTTCCATATGACAGATTAGTGTTTTCGCAGCTCAGAGCCTGTTCCATCCGATGGACGTTGGTGCTAGACTGCCCTGACGGTAATACAAAAGAACAAAAATCTTGTCCTTTGAGATGTTGTACGGACCTCGGACAGGGAAACCGGCAAATAGGCCGGATGTTGGAAAGGACAGAGAGTGAATCCGCTGGATAAACTTCCTGAGGAGATGAGCAAGCTCCTCGATGGGTTCATGACTCACATGGTCGCAGGCGATTCTTCAGCCGGTGTTACAGCGTATATATTTTGGATGGCTGTAGCGATTGTCTTGCTGCTTGTTTTGATTTTTGCGTTTAAAGCGCGGCAAGCCAAGAGTCTGGTACCAGAGGGCATCTTTGTTAATGCTTGCGAGTACGTTATTGAATTTGTGCGCGACGATGTATGCCGTGGCATTCTTGGTGAGTCATGGAAGCGTCATTTTCCATTCCTCGCATCGCTGTTTTTCTTCATTCTTCTTAATGGCATTGTCGGTATTATTCCTGGCTGTCGTCCAGGCACCGGCACAATTGGCGTAACGGCCGCTCTTGCTATTTGTTCTTTTGTGTATTTCATCGCCGTAGGTGTTCGTCGACTCGGCCCCATAGGGTATCTCAAGAGTCTTGCTCCTAAAGGCGTTTCTGGCCCCATGGCAGCACTGGTATGGGTTATTGAGCTGTTTTCAACCTTTATTCGTCTGGTAACCCTTGCAGTTCGTCTTTTCTGCAATATGTTTGCCGGCCACGTGGTAATGGGAACCTTCGCAGTACTCTCATCGCTGTTCTTTGAGCCGATTTTGAATGAGTTTTCTACTATTGCTGTTGCCGAGGTTGGCGTTTCGGTATTTTGGCTGGTCATTCTTATCATTATCTACCTGGTAGAGATAATGGTTGGTGTAATTCAAGCCTATGTCTTTACGCTGCTGTCGGCAGTGTACATTCAGCTCGTTGAGGACGAGTAATCTTTACGTTGTTGTCTGCGAGGCATTCCGCTTCGTGAGCATAGAAATGAGTTTTATCGCCGTTGGTGGCGAACGACAAAGGAGGAATCGTGGGAGTCATCGGTTACGGTCTTGGTGTTATTGGCGCCGGCCTTGGCATTGGTTTGGCGGCATACGGCGCAACCTCTTCCATGGCACGTCAGCCTGAGGTTCAGGGCCGTCTGTTCACAGTCTTCATTCTTGCGTCGGCCTTCGTAGAGGCACTGGCGCTCATTGGCTTCGTCGTCAGCCTCATTGCGTAGGAAAGACGAAGTTTATCCGTGTTGGAGGCATGTATGGACAGAGTTAAGACAGCGTTGGGACAGCTGTGCCACGCAGGATGCATTGCATCTGCTGTGATGGTGCTTTCCCCTGTAACAGCGCTTGCCGAAGGCGAAGTTGGCCCCGATATTCTTATCCCGAAGCCAACAGAGTTTCTTCCCGCTCTTATTGCGTTTCTTATCATCTGGTTCGTTCTTGCTAAGTTTGCTTGGCCTCAAATTCTTGGTGTGCTTGAGAATCGCGAAGCAAAGATTCGCGGGGATATAGAGGCGGCTGAGCAAGAGCGTAAGGCAGCAGAAGAGAAGTATCAGGAGTGCGAGAACGAACTTCTCGATGCGCGTCGTCGGGCTGATGAAATTGTTTCTCAGGCTCGTCGCGATGGTGAGCAGGAGCGCTCCCGCATTGTGGCTAAAGCCCAGAATGATGCTACGGCTATTGTGACAAAAGCACATGATGCCCTTGCTTCAGAGCGTCGTAGAGCTGAAATTGAGCTCTCCGATTCTGTGATTGACCTTTCGGTTGAGATTGCAGGTAAGATTATCGGTAACGATCTCAGCGAGAGCGAGCAGCGCAAGCTTGCTGAGCATTATCTGGCAGAAGTGGACGGCCCAGATGACAAGCAAGCGTAAATGCCAGGAGAAGGCCGAAGCATACGCTCGTGCGCTCATCGAGGCTGCGCGTCTTGAAGATCGCGCAAACGTAGATCTGGTGCAATGGAACCATGCTGTGAAGTTTTCTCCAGAGGTTTTAGAGACACTTGCAGTAATGCATGAACATGGGGACATGAACCTCATTGGTGAAGTAGCTCAGATTTATAAAGATATGCTCGACACTGAAGATCCTACGGTATCGGTTACGGTTAATACCGCGGTGCCTATGGATGATGAGCTGCGGAATAAGGTTCGCAGCTGGGCAGAGGATCATCTCAAATCACCCGTCTATCTTGTCGAGCGTGTTGATCCCGAGATTTTGGGTGGCGTTATTGTAGAGGCACGCGGCAAACGTCACGATGCTTCTGTACGAGCTCAGCTTTCTGGCATTCGTAAATCGCTATCCTCGGTCCGTGATGGAAGTGAGGGTTAATGACAGAAAAGATCAGTTCAGCCGAGATCATGGCCTCGCTTCGCGCTCGTCTCGATGCAATTAATGCAACGGTGAGTGAGCAGGAAGCCTCTGTTGTTACAGAAGTTGGCGATGGTATTGCTGTTGTTTCTGGCTTGAGAGGCGCCATGTCTGGCGAGCTTCTCGAGTTTATTAGCTCTACATCCGGTAAGAGCGTCTACGGCCTGGCACAAAACCTCGATGAAGATGAAGTTCGCGCCGTACTTTTTGATGACGTAGAGTCCATTCAAGAGGACGATGAGTGCCGTACTACGGGCCGTGTTATGGATATTCCTGTGGGTCGTGCCATGCTTGGTCGCGTTGTCGACCCGCTCGGTCGTCCTATTGACGGCAAGGGGCCTCTGGAGACAGAG
>URWR01000082.1 GCA_900551595.1 uncultured Coriobacteriaceae bacterium | reverse complement strand
TCTTCATCATTATGGCTATGGCGGCGATTGGCTTTCATACCAATATTGTTCAGCTCGTTAAGAGTGGCGGCAAACCAATCTTTATGGGTTTCGTTTGCTGGATTGCTATTGCATGTGTGAGTTTGGGTATGCAGCACGTATTGGGAATCTGGTAGAGCTAAAACAATATCTATGTATAAAAACGTCGGGCAAGAGCGAATCTTGTCCGGCGTTTTTTTTAGGCCTTCTTCTCGAGCAAAATGTCAACAAGATGTATTACTCAGTAGCCTCAACGGCACGAAGGTTGCGAATTGCTCCAATAAGGGGAATGCGCACATTAATAAGGTTGACAATAGGGCCAACTATGAGCGCAGAGACAATCGTTCCAACACCGAGTCCATTAAGAGATCCGAAGAAAAAGAATGAAAGAATGCATGCAATTGCAACTAACGTAGTATCAAAGCAAAGTTTGCAGGTACCAAATGGCCGTTTGAGGGTTGATGAAATTGCGCGCACTATTCCTTCACCAGGAACAACGATGACATTGGGGGCAACTTCGACGGAAATACCAAAAGCAAGAATGCAACAACCGATAAGTAATGACAGGATCATTGCAGGAACAGAAGTCGGGTTAAGCCACCAGAGAAGACCCATGCTTATATCGATAAAGGCACTAAAAATAAAATTAGCAATAATCTGAAGCAGCTGAATTGGTTGGAAGTTGCGACGCAGTAATACCACCTGAGCAATGATATATACCATGTTGAGCACGAATGTCATTTCACCAAATGTGGGCGCAAACTTAAGATCCAAAACATAAGGGATACTGGAGATAGGAGAAGTTCCTAAAGCTGCTTTGGTAATAAAGGCAACTCCAAACGAATTGATCAATAAGCCTGCAAGAAAACAAAGGTAACGAAGAATGAGCTTTCTACGGGTATGACGAGTAGTGTCGTTTTCGTCGTCGGTCCATGTGTTGTTAATGACCAGCTCACTCATGAGCATGCTTCCCTTCTGTTTTCTCGAAGTTATCAATAAGCCGTGCAAGAAGGTGTGACAGTTCACTGCGTTCCTTTTCTGTCATCCCTGCACAGGCAACTTCATCCACTTCATGACCACATAAAGCAACGTGTTCAGCAGCGACCCAGCCCTTGTCTGTAAGCCAGACCTCAAGAGCTCGCTTGTCGTTGGCTTTTGGTCTACGGGTTATAAATCCCGCCTCTTCCATACGTCCAAGCGTTCCTGTAACAGTCGCTCGATCCATCGCGCAGGCTTGAGCGATGTCGCGCTGTAAGCACCCCTCATGATCCGCAACATACTCGAGAATTTTGGGTTGTCCAGGCATAAGCCCGAATGTTCGAGTACGTGAGGTCATTGCATGGTTAGAACGGCAAAATGCCACCAGCAGCAGATGGTGGATCGTATCGACCTCCACAGTGTGCCTCCGCGGTCAATTAGTTTGGATAGCAACAATTAGTATACAAACAAATATGAATGCGTTGTGAAAAACACTTTCATGGCTTCCGATAGATAGTTATTTGGAAAAAACCTATTTACGAGTATCCTAATGAACCTTGTGCAGTGCTCGCTGCTTGAACGTTAAGGACGGCTGCACAGAGGGATGCTTATGGATCATAAGGAAGTGGAGCTATGGATATAACTACCACTCTTGCAGAAGAGCTTGGGATTAAACCTTCAGCAGTTGAGGCGACGGTTGCTCTCATCGATGAAGGCAACACGATTCCGTTTATCGCTCGATATCGTAAAGAGGTAACAGGAGGTCTTGATGATGTGGTGCTGCGTACCCTCAGCGATCGCCTGACCTACCTGCGTAATCTGGAACATCGTAAAGAAGAAGTCATATTGCTTATCGATGTTCAGGGAAAACTTACTCCAGAACTCGAGCAACAAATTCGTGAAGCTACACAACTCCAGCGCGTTGAGGATCTCTATAAGCCTTATCGCAAAAAGCGACAAACACGTGCACAGAAGGCGCGCGAAGCTGGGCTTGAGCCGCTTGCCAACATGATCATCATGCAGGCCTCTGTTAAAGGAACTGCTCTTGATGCAGCGGCAGAATATATGACGCCCGAGGCTGCAGAAGCTGGCTACGACACCCCTGAAAAAATACTTGCTGGAGCACAGGATATCGTTGCAGAAACTGTGGCAGAAGATGCGGAAAACGTCGCAGATATTCGTGCGTTTACTGAAGCAACAGCTGATATCACGTCTGTTGCTGTAAATGCAGAAGAGAAGACGCCGTACGAGCCTTACTACGATTATGCCGAGCCAGTTGCAAAAATTCCTAACCATCGCATTCTTGCAATTGATCGCGGCGAGCGAGAAGAAAAGCTCCGCGTTCATATACGTGTTGATGCTGAGGCGGCAATTGCTCGGCTGGGTTCGCGTTGGCCGCGACGCCAAGGTGTGTTTGCTCCAATATTTGATGCGGCAATCGCGGATGGATATAAACGTCTCATGGCTCCTTCACTTGAGCGTGAAGTCCGAGCTAAGCTAACTGTTCGAGCCCAAAGCGATGCCATTCAAGTTTTTGCGAAAAACCTTGAAGGACTGCTTTCTGCGCGACCGGTACGCGGCGCCAGAATTATTGCTCTGGACCCAGGGTATCGAACTGGCTGCAAAGTGGCAGTGCTCGATGAAACGGGCAAGCTGCTTGATCATGGGGTGGTTTATCCCACCAAGCCGCGTCATGATGTGGCTGGCACTAAACGCGAACTTGCGCGTCTCGTACAGAAGTACAACATCAACACGATCGTAATAGGCAACGGAACTGCAAGCCGAGAAACCGAAGAAGTTGTCTCTGAGTTTATTGCAGAACAAGCGCCCGATTTGCGCTATACCATCGTGAATGAAGCCGGCGCTTCTGTGTACTCAGCATCTGAACTGGCAAGCCAAGAATATCCTGATCTCGATGTGACCACACGTGGGGCCATGAGTTTGGGAAGACGTCTTCAAGATCCTCTTGCTGAGTTGGTAAAGATCCCGCCACAATCAATTGGTGTTGGCCAGTATCAACACGATCTCGATCAAAACGAGCTTGCACATGCTCTGGGCAATGTTGTGGAGAATGTAGTCAACCGTGTAGGGGTAGATGCCAATACTGCAAGTGCCAGTTTGCTTGGATATGTTTCGGGCATAACTCCAACCGTTGCTCGCAATATTGTGGCTTATCGAGAAGAGCATGGTGCTTTTACAGCGCGTACCCAACTTAAAGAAGTGCCCAAATTAGGGTCAAAGGCATATTTGAATGCAGCAGGCTTTCTGCGCATCTCAGGTGGGACAAATCCGCTTGATGCAACAGCGGTGCACCCAGAAAGCTATGCAGTAGCTCGAGAAGTGCTCGAGCGTGCAGGTGTTACAGCAAACGATATTAAAAATGGTGGAGTAGCTGACATTAAGCAGCGTGTTGGTAATGTTGCTTCGCTGGCAGCTGAGCTTAACTGCGGCATTATGACGCTCATGGATATTGTTGCGGAGCTCGAAAAGCCCGGACGCGACCCTCGTGACGATGCTCCGGAGGTTGTATTTAGCCGAGCAGCGCTTTCTATCGATGATCTTGAGCCTGGCATGGAGCTCACCGGTACCGTGCGTAACGTGGTTGATTTTGGCGCCTTTGTCGATATTGGCGTACACCAGGATGGGTTGGTTCACATCTCCAAGCTGTCTCACAAATTTGTAAAACACCCCAGTGATGTAGTGACCGTCGGAGACACGGTGAAAGTTTGGGTGGAACATGTCGACAAGGACCGCGGTACGATGGTTCAGTAAGAACAGAGCGCCTTCTGCTACACGAGGAGTTGACCTGCATGGTGTTCTCAATTGCACCTGATGTATTTGAGGTATTGTCGTCGCTGTGTGTAGGCCTTGTTGTAGCAGAGGAAGTTCATACAGATATTCAACACCTTCCTGCTGTGGATACACTTCTTGATGAAGCGGTGGCTGATGCCGAGAAACGCCTTGTAGGCATGCATGCAAGCGATGATCCGCGTATCAAGCCGTATCGAGAGGCCTTTCATGCGCTCGGCATGAGCCCAAGCCGCTATCCTTCATCAAACCTTGCGTTGCTTAAACGCATTGCCAAAGGTAAAGGGCTGTGGCGTGTCAATCCAATTGTGGATCTAGGTAATGCAATTTCAATTGCTTATGCGCTGCCACTTGGCGCCCATGCCGTCGATAAAAACGACGTTCTTGAACTGCGCTTTTCTCGCAACGATGACACCTTCATTGCGCTGGGCGAGCAAGAGGTTGATTCTACGCTCGCCCCGGGTGAATTGGTGTATGCGGTTGGCACCAAGGTCCAAACTCGCCGTTGGACATGGCGTCAAAGCGAGTGCGGCAAGGTTGACGCTGGAACATCTCGTATACTTTTTCCGTTGGACGGTTTTATTGGCTGCAATGATGGTGTGGTTCGCCAGGCTTGTTATGAATTGGCGTCATATCTGCACAAGTATTTTGGCGCGCAAACTGAGGTATATCTTCTGGACGCGACGTGTCCATACATATAAATGGATGTACAAGCTCTCTCCATACCATTTTTAGTGTGCGTTGGGAGCAACGCCGCCGCGTTTTTCGTCCTCATCTAACGCCGCAAGATAGCATGAGATGCCAAGAAAAATTGCGCTAATTACCAAGCAGGCGTAGTTACCCAACAGGCTAATAGTAACCACTCCGAGCAACACACCTACCGAGAAGAAAATGGTCAGTGCACCATAGCGTATGGATCGATGAAGCTCATGTTTGTTGTGGCGCACAAGGCCTTCGTAGAGCGTTTCTGCAAAGGAACGCAGGTTGCCCGTACAGAACACGCTTGAGTAGGCCGATTTTGTGCCAAAGGAGCGAAAGTTTTCAAATGCAAGTGCTGCACAGAATGAAATAGCGCAGTTTACGGGCAAATCCGGCACCGTATTGGGGAGAAAAGCGAGCGCTGCAAATACTATTACCTCAATGAGGGCAACCAGCCGCTGTGTGCGATAGCGATTTCCCTCATGAATGCCATAGAGCAAATGCATGGAAAAGAATATGCCAACAGCGCATGAAAGAATAGCAGCCAAAGAACCTAAGGCTCCAAGCCAGTCTCCATTAACAAGGCGCAAAGTAAAAAGCACGACGTTGCCGGTTTGTCCAGTAGCAAAGACATGGCCATGCATAAGGTAGGAATAGGCGTCCATGAAGCCACCGGCACAAATGACGGCGAGACCAAGACGTACCGGGACTTTTGCTTTAATGGGTGTAGATGCTGCTGGGGCGATAGATTGTTCCATGAGTTCCTCACTCGACTTCTCAGATGCCGCGTGTCATGCTAAAACAAACTGAACACTCAAAAGTGGAGGGGTTATGTTTGCATGTGCGCAACAAGCAGCTCAACAAGCTGGCCTTGATTTGCGTAAGGAACCGGATGGCCTTGTTTTATCTGGTGACGGCATGACATTGCGAGTGGATTTTTTGCAGCTGTTGCCGCGCATTCGTGCCGATAAACTCTCTAGAGAACTCTTGGTTCGAGCAGCGCGTATAAAAGGACGTGAGCATCCGCTGGCTATTGATGCTACTGCAGGCCTTGGCGAAGATTCATTTTTGCTGGCAGCGGCAGGCTTTGATGTGGTGCTCTATGAGCAGGATCCTGTCATTGCAGAGCTCCTTCGCGATGCACTTTTTCGCGCACAACAATCGGCTGAGCTGCAGGTAATTGCAAATCGTATGACGTGCATCGAGGGGGATAGCATTCAAGCTTTGCACACGTTGCATGATTCTCCTGATGTTGTGGTGCTTGACCCTATGTTTCCCGAGCGCACAAAAAGTGCTGCCGTAAAGAAAAAATTTCAGTTACTTCACAAACTGGAACGGCCGTGTGGCGATGAAGCAGCTCTTCTTTCAGCAGCTTGTTCGGTGCATCCAAAAAAGATTGTCATTAAGCGTCCGGCTAAAGGCCCTTTCCTTGCTGGAACAAAACCGTCCTATTCTCTCCGGGGTAAAGCTATACGCTATGACGTGGTTGTGCCACCGTCTTTTGAATAGGATTTCAGCTGTCGAATGGATCAGTTTTAGGGTCATGTTGATTACGTTGGTAATACCGAGCCTCTCTGTACAGAGCGGTGGGCATGATTCAAATTAAGAGCTACCATGTGACGGGAAATGTGGTGCCCACACATTCGGGGCATGGATGTAATAAGTGCGTCGGGAGATTTATGGGTGTGATAGATAAACTGTCTAGCATTGCGACTCGGTTGAATCGTAGTAATGTGGCGGAATACTCACCTGTCTGCGCTCATAAAATAGTAGCTTTTGTCGAAGGTGTCGTAATACCGTTAGGAAGTGTGTCGGATCCAGCCTTTTCTAGTGGCATGCTTGGTCCTGGTTGCGGCATTTTGCCAGAGGGTGATGTTGTCTGTGCGCCAATCAATGGTGTAGTAAGTGCAATTGGTAATCCAAACCGTCATGCACTGTGTTTGTATACCGATGATGGTATTGAGGTGTTAGTGCATGTAGGGGTTAATACTTCCTCGCTGCAAAATGCTTTTGAGCCTCTGGTGGAGCGCGGTACCTTTGTTCATGCAGGCGAGCCGTTGCTCCATATTTCTCGTCAAAAGATCGAAGAAGCTGGTTGTGATCCAGTTGTTATTGGCACCATTACGAAAGGGTGCACCCCGAATGGCGCCCGGCTTTTGCGTCAGGGAATCGTGCGAGTGGGCGAGCCTTTGCTCGAATTGGTTGGGCGCGAATAGGCGAATAAATTTGTTTTGAAGGTGCCGAACACTTATATCTCGGTACTTTTGATGCGCTCTTGAACATGGCGCTCGCGAAGGAGTGCTATGAGATTCTCTGCAACCTTTTTATATTGCTCATCGCCAGTGCCTTCGTATAGCTCTGCAGCGGCCTCAATACCGGTATCAATATCGTGATTCTCAAGAGCTGTTTGCAGTGCTGAGCGAAGGGTTTCTTTATCTGACTCAGTAAGTGAATAAGGTTGAGAGTTAGACATTATGAGGTCCTCCTCGTTGAGAAAATATTGCGTTACATGGTAGCGGTATGTGTAACCAGCAAACAAACTTGATAAGTATTCCTAATCAGAACGCCTTAAATACGTATAAAAGATAAGAAAAAACGATTTTATACTGGTGCGTAATAACGACT
>URWR01000081.1 GCA_900551595.1 uncultured Coriobacteriaceae bacterium | reverse complement strand
TTTTCAGCCACACACCTTCGTTGGCAATAGCGGCTATAGCCCCTGACCCAGTCAGCGCAAGAAGAATCGTCGAACTGGTCGACAGGGTTCTCCCAATACACATATACCAATCTGCCTGCTTCTCGTGTATTTTATGGGTCCAAATCGCACCATCAAGAATCTCATCAATTCTGGCCACAGCAAGCGGCTTAATTTTTTCATGGGATGTGGAACGGTTCATAGCCCCCCTATAAACAGAAGCGAAGCAGTCAAGACGCACAATGGTGTATGCCCATTTCACAGCACTCTCAGACCGGTAGAGGGGGAATATGTCAGATGACCTCATTGTTCACAATTCCATACCCCGTCATTTAAACGCATCCGAACATCCTTCCCTCCCTGATCAGTTCTGTCACGTTCTCGTGCACGGACCTGTAATTGATGCGGTTATCGGTGTTAAAGGTGAAGTAGAGGCTCAGGGCGGCAAGGTAGTGCTTCTTCTCGTCCCGGAGTGACTTGCGAGACTTCATGTCGAAGCGCATGCATCTGCTGATGATCTTGGCATTCTGAAGTGTCTGGAGGTAGCGGTCGAGTGTCTCGCGCTTGATGCGCGCACCCTGTCGCCCGAGGTCGGATTGGATGTTCATCAACAAAGTCGTTGCGCATCCCGAAGATGCTAACGAGACGCGAGGTCTCCCCTTCGCGAACAACAAAGTGTACGGAGACGCATTCCTCCATCATGTCAAGAGTGTCTTCCGAAATAACCCCTTAATAGAAACGTCTTACCGGATCGGTCTTGTCTCGACGTTGTATAAGCTTCATGAGTTGGGGCTTCGACTCCAGCAGATCGGCCTTAAAGTGTTGGAGTGCGGTTAGCGATGTTGGCATTATGTCGTCAACGATATAAAAGAGCGCCGCCGGAACGTCTGCAACCACAACACCAAATACGAGCAATGCAATGACAATTGTGAGCTGCAGCGTATAAAGCGCAGGACGGTCGGAAACAGCATCAGTAAATACGCCAAGGCAGAATGTGAGGACAGCCATGGCACCCCCTGTGAAACGGGATAGCCGCTCCCGTCTTTGACCGATAAGCTCGTCACACCACGCTATCACCGCATCAAAATCTTGAAGACTACAGACGCCGTTGTCCAAAAGCAACTTCGCAACACTCTCTGCATGACGGTCATACTCGCCAACATTCATCTTTGTAAGCATAATTTTACGTGTAGATTTAAGAAAAGGAAACGAGGTGACGCAAACAAGGAAGAGTGATCCAGAATTCACGTAAAATATGCGGTTTCTATACGCAGGAAGCAGAATCCATACGATAGACGAAGCGCACAGGATAATTGCAAACACAAGGCACAATCGACCAGATGGAGGAAGACTAGACCACACAGTCTTGCATATGTTTCTGACTTTGTCTCTCCAGCGCTGCGAATTATCTGTACATCCGCCATTCTTAAGTGAGAGCCAGGCATAGAACAGCTTTTGCATGACAGATCACTTCTCCTCTCAATGCTACTATTTCACCGTTATTGACGGTGAAACCAGCCTATATTGGAATGGAGTTGTCTCGGATTGCTCGTTCTGAGGTTAAAGATACGGACGCCGTACGGTCCTGTTGTCGCTTAAGGGTGAGTAGTCTAAGGTGGTCGACGAACTCGGATTTTATTCGTTTCCATTATCCCACGAATGCGCCGAGGCTGGCAGCATACCCTATTTAATCGGAGCGCGAACTTGACCAAAGAAAGAGGTGTAAACCTCTTGTGCATAGACGCCCGTCCACTCTTGCGCTCTAGCTCCACGAGAAGTGGAGATGAAGGGCGCGCTGGGTAAACGATATGCAGTTCGCCGGCGAGTTCACGATCTCTTCCGACTTAAAATCCCCTATCTAAGATAGTGTCTTTTCTCAGTTAACTGCAACCTCAACCACATCATGGACACCTACATCCGCGTAAACATGGTTGCCAAGCGCAAAGCCGTTGACGCTGCCAGCTAGGTGTTTGAGGAACCCAAGCTGACATGACAGGCAGAGACCGCAGTCTTACCGAGTAACACACAATTCACTGTCATCGTCTCCCCAAAAACAGTCAACTACGAAACCTGGAAACAATTCGTACCACCTCGAAGAGCACCTCAAGCTCAAAGTAGTTAACTAGTCAATCTACTTGTTGAAACGTTACTTCGATTTCAAGCAGAGAGATAAAACTTCATTGGTTAGAAGCTAACAACCGAAGAAATAACTCTCCTATCTTCTCTATTTAAATCTGCTTCTTTAGCGCAAAGATTTTTCCATTCATTAAATACCAAGGAAAATAGTTCCATCTTTTTCTCCTCCTTATGATTACGTAACCTCAACAAGCTTGCAGGGATAGTAGTTGTATTAAATTTCATCTCAACTTGCTCGAATGCTTGCATCTAGTCCTATTGAGTAGAAGTGCCGAATGAGGCAATTATTCTCAATAGGATTGGATACCAAAAACCATACCAAGAGGGTCGGACATAAATTAATCCGTTAGACAGCCACTCCAGCAAGGACTTGCACACAAGAGGCCGCGCAAACAAAAAAAGAACCACGGAAACCCCTTGGTCTCCGTGGCCCCACAAACCAGCACTTAAGAGCTCGTCTTACTCCAGACCAGCCATGAACTCCTCTACCTCAGGCATAAACGGATAGCCCTCGCCCGGACGAGTGGTCATCGTGCCCTCGCGCGTAACCTTGAATGCAGCATACTTGCTTGCCCACTCGCAAGCCTCCTGCAGGGTCTTACCCCAAGCAAGGTTGGCAGCAACAGCAGCCAAATAGCCATCGCCTGCACCAATGGTGTAGATAGCCTTCACCGGAGTTGCAGCAACGGTAAAGAACTCGTCACCATCAAGAATGGCAGAACCCTCATCGCCGCAGGTCATAATGACGCCATGGCAGCCATGATCGGCAACGATCTGACGGCAAATCTTCTCCCACTCCTCATCGGAATCCTCGGGAAGACCGCACAGAACGCGAGCCTCAACATCGTTTACCACCAGGAAGTCCAGATAAGAGAGATCACCCATGGGCTCACTGGGCAGCGGCGAAGCATTGCACAGTGTCGTCATGCCAAACTCTTCTTTGGCAATCTTGGCGCCATCAAGAGCGATCTTATACGGCATACCAAAGCCGGTGACAAACACCTTGGCTTCCTTCATTGCCTCAATAGCGTCATGAACTTCCTCATGCGTCAAAGCCTTGCACGCAGAATCGCCGTCAACAATAGTGTTGAGACCATCATCGTCGATCATGATAAGACCGGTGCCCGTAGAAACGGAGTGGTCACGATACATGTAGGTGGTGTCCACGCCAGCAGCGCTCATCCACTCGTCACCCATATCGCCCCAGGGGTCATATCCCACCTTGCCGATATAACCAACGCTCACACCAAGACGACCCATAGCAACAGAAACGGTTGCGCCCTTGCCGCCATCTTCCTCAACATGCCAGTCCCAAGCTTCCATAGTCTCACCGCGGCGAGGAAGACGATGCACGTAGCATACCTGGCCTACGCCGTGGGAGTTCATAACAATAACGTCAATCGGTCCATTCTTACCCATGATGTCTTCCTCCCCTAGTCGCTAATCATGTCGCGAATAACTTCGATGCCGCGACGTGCCGAGAAGTCCGGCTCATTGCCATAACGAGAGAACAGCTCAAGAGCAAGATAGCCGTCATACTCAACGCTCTTGAGGTAGTCCACAATGCGCGGCCAATCCATCTCACCATCGCCAGGAATAAGGTGATCCTCGCAATCGGCGGTGCAGTCTACAAAGTGAATCTCGCGCACCTTACCGGGCATCTTCTCCCAGTACTCGGCGATAGGCTCACCGCAGGTAAACGGCGCAGCGAGATCCAGGCAGATCTCCAGAGCGTCATTGTCGACCTCGTCGAGATAGTACTTGCAGTCATCTGAGCTTACGCAGAGCTTGCCCTCAAACGGTGTAACTGGCTCAAGAATGATCTTCTGATTGAGCTGTGCAGCGCGATCGGAAAGACGCTTGAGATCCTCAACAACCTGACGCTTGAGATACTCGCGATCAATGCCAAAGCCAATGGGGTTAATGGCATACATTACCAGTGGAGCCTCAATAGCAGCTGCTGCATCCAGCGTCGAGAGATAGTACTCCATGCTTATCTCGTTGAGCTCGGGCTCACGGAATGTAAAGCTATACGGATAGCCAATGTTGGCCGGTACGTAGCTTACGATAGGCATCTGATATTTCTGGACATAGCCCAAAATTGCCTCTGCGCCACCGTTGACGCCGCCCAAGACATCAGGGGCGAAAGCATGGGGACGGAAGCCACCCACATCTACGCCATCATAGCCACACTCAGCAGCAATGCTAAATGTGTGCTCCAGAGGATAATTCTCAAAACCTGTAGAGAAAAGCGAGACCTTCATTGACATAAAAACCTCCCGTTGTTGCAACTCGTTCCAACACTCAGTTATGCAAGAACCTTTTCAATCTTTGCTGCCATAGCGGAAGCCTCATCCGCATCAAGATGTCCAAACCACCAGTTCATACGATCGTGGCCACCCGGCTCCAAGGTATTAAAGTGACCATGCTCGCGCTGATAGGTTGTTGAGTGGCAGGTGCCCGTCGAAGGAAGTGCAATGCCAACACCATCTTCGTCACCAGTACGGCAGAACCAACGCAGTGCATACGGTGCACGTGCGGTATCCCAGCCTACATAGCAAGCATCGCCTTCAGGGGTAACCTGCATAGCATGAGCCCAGCCATCCTCGTCGGCGAGATAGCGATAGTTAATGCAGAGCTCTGGATCCACGGTAGCCAGCGTCTCATCAAGCGAATTGGCAAGCGATGGATCTGCCACAAGGCGCTCACTCAACTCGCGAATAGCCACAGCTCTCGGCGAGTCATCGCCCAGCTCAGTAGGAACAACCTGAACGTGTTCATCGTCAATTGGGCAGGTCTGTACAAAATGCGAGCCATCAAGACCGCGCCAATTCATATGGCACATCCACAGGTACTCCAACGGATGTGTGCGGCGGTTCTCAATATCGGCAACCATTTCCACCATTGCCTTGCCCTCATAAAGGCGCAGCTCAGGGCTGTATGCCCAATGGAGCTCCTGGCTGTTGCGGAACACGAAGGTGCCACCCACTGCAAGATAGCGACCGCACTCATTCTCCCCCACACCTACATAGACATCGCGATAACGTGCAAAGGGAAGAACATCATGCATGGGGTAATCTGCTTCGCCGTCAGCGGGGCCATTAATGTTGTTAAGGCCGCAGTGGTAGAGGAAGCCACCGTAATTATCACCAAACTTGGTGGTGTCCTGCGGCATGTCGAACATCGACTTCTGGGAAAGCACCTTGCCATCGAATGTTACAAACCACACCTGCATGCCCATATAGGGAAGAACCACCATGCTCGAACGGCTATTCGATATCTCAAGGCCAGCTACGCCCGTCTCATAACGAAATGCACGAGCAGAAAGCTCACCTGAAGAAACCAAATCAAGCGGACGATCAGCAAAGAAATCTGGACGAACAGCCACGCGGGTAAATTCCATGAACTTACTCCTCTCCTGTAGTGCAGCAATTGCCGCAGCTGGATTACCTGAAGTCGGTGATACCGGCCATTTCGTCATCCAGAGGAGTGCGCTCAATGTCCTGGCCTTCGTAGCCAAGCTCACGCATAAGCTCATCGAGCTCGAGCTTTACCTCGTAGGGCACCCAATCCTGCTTTTCGCCCATGCGGGAACGGGTCTCCTTGCCAAAGCCATAGCGCATAGCCCAGTTCCAACCAGCATTGAAGGGGGTCTTCTTCACGATGTTGCGAATACGCAGGACTTTCTGCTGAGCCTCGATGCAACCCTTCCAGTCGCCTGCAAGACCCTTGTTGACAATATCGACCATCTCACGCGGATACGGGACTGCCATGAATGAAACGCAGCCGACCGCGCCGAGAAGCACCATGATGCCGTCAAAGCCATCGCAGCCACCGAGGAAGTCAAAATTCTCGGGGTCGATGCGCAGTACACACTGCTGGAAGTTAACAACATTGGTGGAAGCATCCTTGAAGCCGCGCAGGTTGGGATGATTCTCCACGAGCTTAGCCAAGGTGTCGGGGGCAAAAAGAACCGACTGCTCAACGCAGTTGTAAATATAGACCGGACGCTTTGCATAATCGATAAGCTCGGCAGCCCAGTCATAGAGTGCAGCCTGAGAATACTTGAAGAACGGTGGAGCGGTGATGCAATAGCAGTCTGCCATGCCAGTCTCTTCGTAGGCATCGATCAGGCGCTTGTTTGCACGGATGTCATTCTCAAATGAGCATGCCATGATCTTAGCGTCGTCATGGACCTCTTCATACACTGCTTTAAGGACGGCCAGCTTCTCATCGAAGGTGAGCTCATGGCACTCACCGGCATAGCCGTTTACAAAGAAAGCGCTTACACCACAGGACACATGCCAGCGCACCATCTCACGCAGATACTGCCAGTCAATTTCGCCCTTCTCATCAAAAGGCGTGCAAATTTCTACAACAACACCAGTAATAAAGTGGCTCATTGAGCTTCCTTTCCTTCGAAGTATCGGCAGCTCAGGCTCCGATACACATATCTGGTGGTGCCTCCTGGCAGGACGGCAGGCACCGGCTTGCTGAGGAAGTGCAAAACAAACAACTTAAAAACTTTTGTGTGCCAATCTTTACGCTAACACCTACCCGCCGCTCAGCCTGAGGCTCAGCGGCGGACGGTCGTTCAAAAAGTGCAAACGTCATCTGTTCAGCGGCAGACGGCAGATTTTCGCAACCCTATAAACAGACGGACGGTTTGCCGTTTACTCCCACGTGAATACGTAAGGGATAGTATCGGCAAGATAGTATGTCTCACGCACAACAGCCTCAACGAAGGGCTGCTCGATAAAATCGCGGGCGAGGCTGAGGCCATTCCCAACACAGATAGTACCCGGATCAAACAGCATGCTGGCAAAGGCAACTGCACGACCGAGCGTATCACCAAGCGCTGCAAGGCGTGCCGCAGCACCCTCATCTCCCGCTTGTGCAGATTCAACAAGAGCTTCGATATCCACCTCAGAAAACACCTCATCAAGCGTGCTTCCTTCATCATCGACACCCTGTGCAACCAGGTAGCCGCCCAATTCACCACCGCGAGCACAATCAGCTCCCACAACCGGTTTATCATCGGCAATAAGCTCGCAACGCACACGGTTCTTATCATCTCTTGTAATGACAAGCGCGCAAGCATCGTCACCA
>URWR01000080.1 GCA_900551595.1 uncultured Coriobacteriaceae bacterium | reverse complement strand
GCATCATCGGTGGAATCAACAAGAAGCTCGACAGTACGAGCCTCAAGGTCGCCCCCTGGTCCAAGGCGGCGTGCAGCATCCTCAATAGTCAATATTTCTAATGCGCAAGATGACGGGGCCGACATGCGCATCAAACTTGAGCGCAAAGCATCACCAACCACTGCATCGTTTGCTACAACAATTGTGTCGGCACCGAGTTTTGCTGGCCAAACTTTTGATGTCTGAAAATGCAGAAGACGTGAATCAATCCTAAACAGCGCAAGCATAACTTTCTCCCTACAAAAGATCACGGACTTTGGAAGCTGCCGCTTCGTCGAGAATAACTGTCACATCGGGGTGCAGCTGGAAAATTGAAACGGGGAAGTCCGTTGAAATTGGCTCAAAAAAGGCACGATGTACCGCATCTGCTTTTTCTTCGCCGGAGAAAAGGAAGATGATGTGGCGTGCATCCATAATGGTTTTGGGACCCATTGTTATGTAGTGGCTTGGCAGAAGTGACATGTCGTCGGTGTGGAAATCCTCGTGCAGAATTGTTTCCACAACATGGGTAACACAGTCTTCAGGGCTCTCCAGAATAGGAATGAGGTGTGTTTCCTCATCCCAGGAAGAGAAGGTTCCAGGCTGGTTGCCCGTAAAATGGCCATTAACACCTACGCCCATAATGACGGTATCAAGTCCACCGAGTTCCTTGATGTCATCATCGAAGGTCTGATAATTGTCGTAATCAAGGGTATGAATATGGTCCGGTGCAATATGTGCTCGATCAAAATACTTGCGGTCAAGGCTTACTTTGCAGTCGGGAATATCCGGGCCACCCTCTGGATCATGAATCCAAAATTCGTCAAAGACGTAATAGTGAACGTTATCAAACCAAGGCTTGTCACAAACCTCTTTAGCGAGCAGCTTGTAGCCATCAACCGGCGTTCTTCCCGTAGTAATGGCAATGTTAATACGCTCATCATCGCCATACATGCGCCGCAGCATTTGATGCATCATTACGTGGCTGAGCTCTTCGTAGTCTTTTGTCACGATAAAACGCATAAGATACCTCCACGGAATACACAGGGATTGGAACCACCGAGTAGCATCGTAGAGTATTGGTATGAAAAGGTATCAATGCTATCTAGTTGAATCGGCATATGGCAGAGACACGTCGGGAGACGAATGACCTGTGAAACCTTATGGTTCAAAAACCCATACTGGAGTTCCTGTGCTATAGATATTCAGACTAGTTTTTCATGCATTGAGGGGATAGATATGTCTGAACTCAATACCATACGGGTAGCTGCCGCAATTATCTCGAAAGACGGCGCTATTCTTGCCTGCAAACGCTCTCAAGGTGAGTTTGCTGGCATGTGGGAATTTCCCGGAGGAAAGGTTAAAGAAGGTGAAACAGCTTTTGATGCCTGCCGCCGAGAAGTGCTCGAGGAACTCGGAGCAAAACTGAGCACAACCTACTATTACGACACCGTTGAGTATGACTATCCAACATTTCACCTCTCTATGGACTGCTATGTATGCTTTTTAGCCCAGGGAGAAGAACCTCAGGCTCTAGAGCATGAAGAGATTCGTTGGGTCACACAAGAAGAGCTTGCCAGCCTAACCTGGTTGCCTGCTGATCAGAACCTTGTACAAAGTCTTGCTTTTGCCTGGGACACCATCTTTGCAACGGAACCCTTTTAATCTGAGCACAAGGAGATAGCTCATGAGCAAAGCCGACGATCTGTTTGTCTCAATGTGTAGCGATATTCTCGAAAATGGGACAACAACCGAGGGAGAACGCGTTCGTCCACACTGGGAGGATGGAACACCTGCCTACACAATAAAGCGCTTCGGCGTGGTTAATCGCTATGATCTTCGCGAAGAATTTCCAGCTATTACGCTCCGCCGCACCGCACTGAAAAGTTGCATGGATGAGGTTCTTTGGATTTACCAGCGCAAGTCAAACAATATCCATGATCTTCATTCACACATTTGGGATGAATGGGCAGATAACGACGGCTCCATTGGCAAGGCATATGGATATCAGATAGCCCAAAAAAGCCATTATCCGGAAGGCGATTTTGACCAAATGGATCGCGTGCTCTTCGATCTTGAGCACACGCCATATTCGCGTCGCATTATGACCAACACCTATGTCTTTTCAGACCTGTCTGAAATGAATCTCTACCCTTGCGCCTATAGCTGTACCTATAACGTGACTCAACACCCCGGAGACGATCGTCCTACGCTCAACCTTCTTCTTAACCAGCGTAGTCAGGATGTTCTTGCGGCAAACAATTGGAATGTATGTCAGTATGCTTTGCTCTTGATGATGGTTGCTCAACATGCTGGCATGATTGCTGGCGAGCTGGTGCACGTTATTGCTGATGCTCATATCTATGATCGCCATGTAGATATTATTCGTGAACTTATCTCACGCCCGCACTACCCGGCTCCTCATGTATCCCTCAACCCAGAGGTCACGAATTTCTACGACTTTACCACCGATGATCTTATCGTTGAGAACTACGAGCATGGGCCACAAGTTCGCAATATCCCCATTGCTGTATAGGAATTCGTAAGGATAAGGGCACTATGAGTATGTTTGATGCCACGCCAAAAGGTACTCCCCAACCCAATGTATATGCCCTCGTTGCTGTTTGTGAGGACTGGGGCATAGGGTTTCATGGTGGACTTTTGGTACGCAACTCAGCCGATATGCGTCATTTTAAGGAGCTTACCTGGGATCATACGGTTCTTATGGGCAGAAAAACACTCGAGAGCTTTCCGGGTTCTCGCCCACTGCCGCACCGGCGAAATATCGTACTCACCCAAAGCCAAGAGCTTGCCGAGCGCAGTGATATTGAAGTTGCCTCCACACTTGAAGAAGCACTTGCGTTAGCTGGCACGGATCTTACCTGGGTTATTGGCGGTGGGGCCACGTATCGCGCACTGCTTCCCTACTGCTCAAAAGCTATTGTCACAATAAATCACTGTGTCCGTCCTGCAGACACGTTCTTTCCCAACTTAGATGATGCTCCACAGTGGTGTGCTCGCCAGCGCATTACCACTGACGAGCACGGAGATACACTCACAACGTCTGAAGGCGTTGTATTTGAATATGTTACGTACGAGCAGACGGCAATGGACTAAACGTTGATGACATCACCAAGATCGGTATTGATTTCCTGAGATTCTCCAAAGAGGGCTGTAGCAACCTGATCGGGATCACTGAAGTCCCATGCTCCTCCCGAAGTGCGCTCCATATCAATCGTAATCTCTGAGGTAAAGGTGGTTACTTCGCCGCTGGACAGCATATCGACAAACAGCTGCATTCCAGCAGCCATCAGGGCATCCTCACCACCCTGATTGTATATATCGACCGCTTCTTGAGTCCCAGCCCACTCCTGAAGTACATCCTCAAAATCAACCAACGCCTCGTCTATATCGACATTGCTTACGGTAAGTTCTACTGTTGCCTCATCGCCATCAACACGTATATCGTCGATGGAGTAATCAAAGTTGGAAAAGAGTGCCTGGTAAAACTCGTAAGGATCAATACCCATCGATTCCATTTCTTGGCACGTATCCCTACCGAAGACATCTCGCACATCATCTTCATCAAGCGCGCTAAGCATCGAGAACGTAGCATCTACCTGCTGCTCGATATCATCTTCATCATCGGCCTTGCTGGCTCGATCGCTTTTTTCGGTGTCGTCCTTCTTTTCGGTAGCTTCATCCTTTACCGCTTCATCATCTGAAGAACCGCCACAGGCGCTTAATCCAAATGCAAGCGATAAAGCCATTATCAAAGAAAGGATACCCACGAGTACTCTATTTCGTTTATTCATAGCGAGCCTTTCTCAAGAGGTTAAACGCGAATCTAACCTACCGTGCATAGTCAGGTTAAAGACTCGCTGAAATAAAGCTTACCTGAGATTGTATGGTCTTACCAAAATCTAACTCTAACGGGTTTGTGATACCGGGGAACGGTCCGGATGCCTCACATTGCATAAGCTTTTAAGGTTCGCGAAGGCACTTGGCCTATCCGCTTATGCAATGGTATTGCAGTGTCGAATTAAGCTCACAAAAAGGGACCCGTCAAAGTGACGGGTCCCTCAAACTAAATCTCTTCAGATAACTAAAGAGCAATCAAGCTACTCGCTTAATCAATATCGGTTGCTGCATCAACCTGACCACGAAGGAACTCTTCCTTATCCTTGCGATTGCGCGAAAGCTCAGCTGCAGCCATGACAGGCACCCAGTAATGAATCTTCTGCTTTGCAATATCTGCCTTCTTGGAGAAGAGATCCAGATATGCATCTGCATGAAGCTCGTGATACATCTTGAAAAGGATGTAGGTCATTGCAGCGTCTGCCTCAGGCAAGCCACGGGTAACGTGCGTCCAGTCGCAGGCATACAGCGTTCCGTCCTCCGTAACAATAACGTTGGAGGGGTTGAAGTCACAGTGGCAAATGCTACGACCCGGTGCCATACGGTCTGCACGCATCTGCAGGTCATAACGAACGGAAGGATCGAGATCCTTTACCTTGCCAATCATGTTTGTGACTTTGCTCTTCTGGTCCTTGAGCAGCTCAGGAGCTTCAGTGTTCTGAATCTCAATCTGGAAATCAACAAACTGTTCAAGCAGCGAACCGTATTCCTCTGTACCTTCGGCAGCATCCATCAAAGAGCGCATAGTAACGCCCGGAACATACTCAGTGGAGAGTGCCCAAGAACCATCGGCAACCTGAGATACCTCGAGGACCTTAGGAACACGAACACCAGCTTCGGTAACACGAGCAATATTCAATGCCTCATTGAAGACATCAGAAGCAGGCTTTTCAGCCTTAAACACTTTGACAATCCTATCGCCATCAACATAGACGGCCTTGTTGTGACGCTCAACGATAAGCTGTTTATTTTCAGAAAGTTCCATTGCTGCCTCCTTCTGGGCAACGAAACACGCCCTCGTTAACTAGTCTTCGTAGCTGGTTGCCTCGCGGCCATAGAAGGCATCGAGATACAGCGACTTGATCTCAGAAATGAGCGGGTAACGCGGGTTAGCGCCAGTGCACTGGTCGTTAAAGGCATTCTCACTCATCTCGTCGAGTGTAGCGAGGAAGTCCTCCTCGGAAACGCCAAATCCGGCAATTGTCTCAGGAACACCCACGTGAGCCTTGAGCTCTTCAATACGAGCAATGAAGTTCTCAAAGACCTCACGATCGTCCTTGCCCTGAATGCCGCAGAAACGGCCTGCTTCAGCATAGCGAGCAAGGGTCTTAGGATGATCGTACTGAGGGAAGGTACCCATCTTCACCGGACGCTCAGCAGCGTTGTAGCGCATAACGCGAGTGAGGATGACAGCGTTTGCCAGACCATGAGCAATGTGGTGATAAGCACCAAGCTTGTGAGCCATGGAGTGGTTCACACCGAGGAATGCGTTAGCGAACGCCATACCAGCGAGGCAGGAAGCGTTTGCCATGTGATCGCGAGCCTCAACATCGGTGCCGTCATCATAGGCGCGCTCGAGATAGGTAAGAACGAGCTTCATAGCACGGAGGGCAATGCCATCGGTGTAGTCAGATGCCATGACCGAGACATACGCCTCAAGAGCGTGCGTAAGAACGTCAACACCGGAAGCTGCAGTAAGGCCCTTGGGCTGAGTCATCATATTGTCAGTGTCGACAATAGCCATGTTGGGCAGGAGCTGGTAGTCAGCGATCGGCCACTTCGTGCCAGTGGTGGCATCCGTGATGATGGAGAACGGAGTGACCTCAGAACCAGTACCCGAAGAGGTAGGAATGGCAACGAAGAAGGCCTTCTCGCCCATCTTGGGGAAGGTGTAAATACGCTTGCGGATATCCATGAAGTCCATGGCCATATCCTCAAACTTGGCCTCTGGATGCTCGTACATCATCCACATAATCTTGCCAGCGTCCATAGCGGAGCCGCCACCAATGGCGATGATGCAGTCAGGCTCGAAAGCTTTAACCTGCTCAAGACCACGCAGGCAATCCTGAAGCTTGGGGTCTGGGGAGATGGACCAGAAGCTGGAGTAAACAATGCCCTGCTCGTCGAGGGAATCCTCAATCTTCTTGGTGAAGCCAGACTTGTACAGGAAGGAGTCGGTCACGATAAATGCGCGCTTCTTGCCGTAGACCTCGGAAAGCTCGCGCAGGGCCACGGGCATGCAGCCCTTCTTGAAGAAGACCTTTTCGGGGACACGGAACCAGAGCATGTTCTCTCGCCTCTCTGCCACGGACTTATAGTTGAGCAGGTGCTGGGGGCCAACGTTGCCCGAGACGGAGTTACCACCCCAGGAGCCGCAGCCCAGCGTAAGGGAGGGCGAAAGCTTGAAGTTATAGATATCGCCAATACCACCCTGAGCAGCCGGAGTATTAACCAGCAGACGGCAAGCCTTCATCGTCTCGGCATGCTTTGTCATCTTCTCGGTCTCGCGAGTATCGATGAACAGCGATGCGGTGTGACCATAGCCACCGTCGGAAACAAGACGAGAAGCCTTGGCAAGAGCATCGTCAAAGTCCTTTGCGCGATACATACCAAGAATGGTGGTGAGCTTCTCATGGGCCCAAGGCTCGGAAGGCTCAACAGAGGTTACCTCACCGATAAGAACCTTGGTTGAAGGAGGAACCTCAACGCCAGCGGCAGCAGCAATCTTAGGAGCTGGCTGACCGACCATCTTGGCGTTAACGCCACCGTTGACGATAACGGTATTGCCAACCTTGGCAATCTCATCGCCCTTGAGGAAGTAGCAACCACGACGCTCAAACTCGGCCTTAACGGCATCGTATACCTTGTCGAGAACAATTACGTTCTGCTCGGTAGCGCAGATCATACCGTTGTCGAACGTCTTGGAATGAATAATCGAGTTAACAGAGAGCTCGATGTTAGCAGTGTCATCAATGATGGCAGGGTTGTTGCCCGGACCAACGCCCAAAGCCGGCTTACCAGAAGAATAAGCGGCGGTAACCATACCAGGACCACCCGTAGCAAGGATGGTATCGGCAGAGTGCATAAGGGTGTTGGTGAGCTCGAGCGACGGAACATCAATCCAGTCGATAACACCCTTCGGGCAACCTGCAGCCTCTGCAGCATCGCGCACGATACGGGCAGCTTCGATGGTGCATGCCTTGGCGCGTGGATGCGGGGAGATCATGATTGCGTTGCGTGTCTTCAAGCAAATGAGGGTCTTGAAGATTGCAGTGGATGTCGGGTTAGTGGTAGGGATAACGGCGGGGGCAAAAACCAACGGCTCCGAGCAAGTAG
>URWR01000079.1 GCA_900551595.1 uncultured Coriobacteriaceae bacterium | reverse complement strand
CCGTGGCTGGTTGCGGCGGGCTTGTTCTGCCTTAGCTTGTTTGCGTTCGCGCCGTGCTGCTATTACGTGGCGTGCGCTGCACAGTGCGCCATAAAATGCCTGTTTTATAGGGATGTCGCGATCGGGGGCAACCTCGAAAACCTCTTTGGAAAACTTCGTCTTAAACTCGTTGAGTCCCATGAGTGAGGGGGAGAAGTCGCTGCCAATGGCCATCATGTCGTAGTCGGTGCATCCAAGCTTGCCAAGCTCAACACATTCGAAGAGCACAAGTTGGTCTGTCACATGAAAACGCATGGTCTCATTGCGCGAGGCTCCGTAATAGCGTACTGCTCGTGTGCCGGAGATGGTTACGATAGACCACGTAACGACACGGCCATCAATACGTCCAGCAAATACTCGGCAATGCTCAGGCCCAAGCATTGAAATCATATCTTGATAGTCGGAAAGTGGCGCCGGAGTAAAGCCATCTCGCTTGCCTGTCTCACACATCACTTCGTGATACTCGGCAAACGAGGCAAGTGCAAGATCTGTTTCATCTGCACAGGTAGCAGGGCTCTCTCTTAAGGCTTTGCGTACATCACGACGTCCACGAGGCTTCATACGCGCAAGAATATCGTCCTGATCGCCAGCAAGATCAATAATGACGGTCCGATCATAAGGAATACCCGAAAGCACGGGGTGACACTCGGGCAAATCTGCCTTAACAGACATGCGGATAAAGGCAATATGACGGTCGCGCTTGTGGACATAGTTGCGAATAGCCTGCACAACTGCTTGCTCAAGTTCTGGTGTTGGAGTTTGGGCCCATACAGGAGCATGGTGTGCTCGCAGATAGTGATAGCCATGAGTTGCATAGTCGGTAAACGAAACAACGGCAATAACTTCACTCTTGTCTTCTATAGCAATGCAGCCCCATGGAGTGCGTCCATCAATGGTGGCTTGATAGTTTGACCATACGGCAGTCTGTTCTATAGGAAGAGGTTCAGACCATGTGCTTGCGATTGCCTCAAGCTCCTCGATGGTAATATCTTTGATTTGCATGCTATCCCTCATGTCAAGTATGTATGCTATGCAGCTTTGTTACTCAAGCGCAATATTCTACTCGGGTGTTACAGACTGCAGACGCAGGACGTCTTCAAGATAAGGGTATGCATGGTAAAACCAGAGTTTGCTCAAAGTAATCTGCAGCCAAAAGGAGGGTGTATGGCGCAAGCTTCTCACAATGAGCACTTAGCCAAACTTGCTTCTCAGGTGGCACAAGTTCCCACTGAGCCAGGCTGTTATCTCTGGAAAAATGCTTCAGGCGACGTGCTTTATGTTGGGAAAGCGAAGAATTTACGCGCGCGTATGCGTCAGTATGTGCAACTATCCGATGAGCGGCCGATGGTGCCGCGTCTTATGGCTGCGACAGATTCATTTGATTATGTGGTCGTAGGCTCAGAACATGAAGCACTTGTATTGGAGCGCAATCTTATTGCGCAATATCGTCCGCCATTTAACGTAGATCTCAAGGATGATAAAAGCTATCCCTTTATCGCCATCACCGAGTCTGATGTATTCCCAGCCATTAAATATACGCGCGAGCATCACCGGAAAGGCACGCGCTACTTTGGTCCTTATACCGATGCGCGAGCAGCGCGTGAGACGATAGATACTCTTCGTAAAGTAGTGCCAATCTGTCTTGCAACCTGTGCAGAGTGGAAACGTGCGAAACGCATGCTTGATAGAGATCCAACGCAGGCAGCAATTGCAAACATGGTACTTGCTGAGAAATGTCGTCCTTGCTTTGACTATCACGTTGGACGTGGGCCGGGTGTTTGTGCAGGCATGATAGATACGGTGGAATACGCTCGTCATGTGGCTCAGGTTGAGCGTTTTCTTGAAGGACATCGCTCGCAGATTGTTGGGGAGCTTACCGAACAGATGCAGCAAGCAGCGGCTGACTTAGATTTTGAACGTGCTGGACGCATCAAGGGAAGGCTCGAACGAATCCAGGCGCTCGATGACAAACAACAAGTGGTGCTTCCTTCAGCGGTAAACCTTGATGCTATTGGGTTTTATCGTGAGGAAACTATCAGCTGTGCCTGTGTGTTTGTTGTACGCGAGGGTCGAACAATTCGATCGGTTGAGTTTATCCTCGACAAGGGTTTGGATGTTGGAGCAGAAGAGCTCGCGGAAGGTTTTTTGAAGCGCTACTACGATGAAACCTCCGACGTGCCCGCAGAGGTTGATCTGGATTGTGAGCTTGCGGATGCTGCTGTTATAGCGGAATGGCTTACCGAGAAGCGTGGCCATGCTGTACACCTACACCGTCCTCAACGTGGTGAGAAACGCCATCTACTTGATATGGCTGGTACAAAAGCACGTCATGCCCTGGTGCGTTACATGGTGAGAACAGGCTATGCAGACGATCGTACCAATCAAGCATTGCTTGAGCTGGAAAGCGCACTCGCGCTTGAAGGCCCACCTTTGCGCATTGAGTGCTTTGACATCTCTACGCTCCACGGGCATTTTACGGTTGCTTCTATGGTGGTGTTCACCAATGGACGTGCGGATAAGTCACAATATCGTCGCTTCAAAATTCAGACCCCACTCACTGAAGCCAATGACTTTGTGTCGATGTCAGAGGTGTTGGGTAGACGTTACGCACCTGATCGAATGGCTGATGAGCGTTTTGGAAAGCGTCCTGATTTAATCGTGGTTGATGGCGGTAAGCCCCAGCTTACAGCTGCGGTAAACCAGCTTCAGGAACTTGGTCTCGATATTCCGGTATGCGGCTTGGCAAAATCTGATGAGGAAATTTTTGTTACGTGGGACGAAGCGCCGGTTGTGTTGCCTTCCGGATCACCCTCGCTGTATCTCATCAAACAGGTTCGTGACGAATCCCATCGCTTTGCCATTACTTTTCACCGAGAGCTGCGTGGTAAGGCCATGACGGTTTCGGTACTTGATGATGTTCCTGGTGTAGGGCCAAAACGCAAACGCCTTCTCATGCGCCATTTTGGTTCTCTTAAACGTCTTCGTGCAGCCTCTGAAGAGGAGATAGCTGCAACAGAAGGGATTTCGGAAATGGTGGCTCATGCTATTTGGCAAGCACTTCATGAGTCACAAGATTTTTGATTGGAATTGCTTAATTATGATTAGTAATGATGAAAAATGACCGTTTATGACTGATTTTTGACCGTTTACCCCGCATTTGAACAATTTTGAACAAATCTGATTGAAATTGATTGATAATGATGCCACCGATCAAGGAGGATTGATGTTGTCCCAGTTCGCCCTGCACACAGTCTCCTGTGCTGCCGACCCATACATCCAATCATGATTGCTGAAGAGCGCCTTGCGCGCATTGTAGGAATGGTTGAGAGCATGGGTACGGCAAGCGTGAACGATCTTGCCGAAGCACTTCATGCCTCTGAATCAACTATTCGCCGTGATTTGGATAGGCTTGATCAAGAGGGTCGTCTCATTAAGGTGCGTGGTGGCGCTACGCTCAATAGATCCTCCATTCCAGGTGTTCTCCGCGATTCAACCATCACTGAGCGTTCGGCGCTTCATGTGAAAGAAAAAACAGCTATTGCAACCTATGCAGCAACTCTCATCGGTCCCGATGATTTTGTCTACCTCGACGCAGGCTCTACGGTTGATAAGCTCGTTGATGCGCTTGCCCCGACGCAAGCTCATTTTGCAACAGACTCTATTTCGCATGCCACAAAACTAGCGGCACGTGGATGCGATGTTGTTGTTATAGGAGGAGAGCTAAAAAGTGTTACCGAGGCTCTTGTTGGTCCCGATGCGTTGGCAACAATAGGGCGCTATCACTTTACCGTGGGCTTCTGGGGTGCAAATGGCATTACTGTTTCGGCTGGCTACACCACGCCTGATAGAAACGAAGCCATCATAAAGCAGGTGTCAATGGAACGAACCGAACGGCGTTATGTTCTAGCCGATGCTTCCAAGTTCGGGTGCCTGAGTCTCGTTGAATTTGGTGCATTTGATACAGCAACAATTCTTACTGCAGGTAATTTAGCTGAGGAATACCAAAACTTCGAAAACGTTGTGGAGGTTAGCGCATGATCGCAACTGTTACGTTTAACCCAGCACTTGACTACATTGTTCGCGTAAGCGACATGCGACTTGGAAGTATTAATCGCGCTACGTACGAACGGGTGCTTCCTGGTGGTAAGGGCATCAACGTTTCCATTGTGCTTGGAAACCTTGGCCATGAGAGTCGTGCATTGGGTTTTGTAGCAGGATTTACTGGCAATGAGCTTGTGCGACTGTGCCGTGATGCTGGTGTTTCTTGTGATTTTGTCCATGTTAACGAAGGTATGACGCGCATTAACGTAAAGGTTAAAGCTGCAGAAGAAACCGAACTTAATGGACAGGGACCCGCAATTTCAGCCGAGAATGTCGATGAGCTGCTCGCAAAGCTCGATCAGCTTGTTGAAGGTGACACGCTCGTTATTTCCGGTTCGGTTCCTACCATACTTCCTCATGACATGTATGAGCGCATCATGACAAGGCTCCAAGGTCGTGGGGTGCGCGTAATCGTAGATGCTGAGCGCGATTTGTTAACGCGCGTTCTCCCACTTCATCCCTTCTTAGTAAAACCAAACAACCATGAGTTGGGCGATATTTTTGAGGTAGAGCTCAAGACCCGCGACGAAGTTATTCCGTATGCCAAGAAATTGCAGGAAATGGGCGCTGCAAATGTTTTCGTTTCCATGGCAGGCGAAGGTGGCGTTTTGGTTGCAGAAACCGGGGAAGTTTTCCAGAGTCCCGCAGCAACAGGAACTGTCATCAATTCTGTGGGAGCTGGCGATTCTTCTGTGGCTGGCTTTATCGCAGGCCTTATGGAGACAGGCAGCTATGAGCAGGCATTCCATATGGCGCTTGCAACTGGTTCTGCAAGTGCCTTCTCTGAGGAGCTTGCTACCCGATCAGAGGTAGAGGCACTGCTTGCGCGCAACGCGTAATAGCTCATCCGTAGACAATCTCGCGTTTGTTGTCCACTGACATATGTCTGGGGGAGGGGACGCGTGTGTCGATACATAGGAAATGAGAGGTGGCACGACCTCTCTTATGGAGAAAGGGAGTTGGAAATGAGGATTACTGACTTACTCAAACCTGAAGGTATCAAGATTGGGGGTGCCCCTGCTAACAAGGACGAAGCGATTGATGAACTCGTTGACCTTATGGCAAACGAAGGCAACGTTATTGATAAGGACGCCTACGCTGCTGCCGTTCGCGAGCGTGAAGCACAGTTCTCTACAGGCTTGGGGGGTGGCATTGCTATCCCTCATGCAAAGACCGATGCAGTTTCTGCTCCAGGGCTTGCGGCCATGGTGGTGCCAGGCGGTGTTGACTTTGATTCTGCTGATGGGGAGCCAGCAACACTGCTTTTCCTGATTGCAGCTCCAGCCGGTGGCGCCGATGTGCATCTTGAGGTATTGAGCCGCCTGTCTACACTTCTGCTTAACCCAGACTTTTGTGCAAGCTTGCGCGCTGCTCAAACGCCTGAGGAAGTTCGCGCTTTGGTGGATGCCGAAGAAGATCGTCATGTGGCGGAAGAACAAGCGAAGGCAGCTGGTGCTGCTGAGCGTGATGCTGCCGGTTATGACATCGTTGCTATTACTGCTTGTCCAACAGGTATTGCTCATACCTATATGGCTGCAGAGTCTCTTGAGAAGAAGGCATCTGAGATGGGTGTCCGCATCAAGGTGGAGACTCAAGGATCTGGTGGTGCGAAGAACATCCTTACGGCAGATGATATCGCTGGTGCGAAGGGCGTTATTATTGCCGCTGATAAGAACGTTGAGCTGGATCGTTTTGACGGCAAGCAGCTCTATAGCTGTTCAGTAACACGTGGCATCAATGAGCCTGAAGAGCTTATCAATATTATTCTCGAAAATCGCGCTCCGCTTCACCAGGGATCGGGTGCTGCTGCAGCGAAGACTGAGAGTGCTGAAAGCGAAGGCATTGGTCGCCAGATTTATAAGCACCTGATGAATGGTGTATCTCACATGTTGCCGTTCGTTATTGGCGGCGGCATTCTTACAGCCATTGCGTTTCTTGTTGACCAGCCCGGTCTGGGCACCGCTGCATATGGCTCCTCTATACCAGCAGCAGCATTGTTTAAGACAATTGGTAATGAAGCCTTTGGTTTTATGTTGCCTATCTTGGCCGGCTACATTGCTATGTCTATTGCCGACAGGCCTGGTCTGGCACCTGGATTTGTAGGCGGTATTTTTGCAAAAGTTGGCTATGACTTTGCTTATCTGAGCACACTTGATTCCTCAGGTCTTGTTTCCGGCGGTTTTATTGCTGCATTGTTTGCTGGTTTTGCAGCGGGCTATATTACCTTGGGTATTGAGCGGGCATGCGATAAGTTACCCAGCTCTCTTGAGGGTATTAAACCTATGCTCATTTATCCTATCTTGGGTATTTTGGGTATTGGTGTTGTTATGCTGGCGCTCAACCCGATCTTTGCGCTTATCAACACCGCACTCAACAGCTTCCTGAAGGGCCTTGGTACCAGCAATATTGTTCTGCTGGGCCTTGTTCTGGGCGGAATGATGTCAGTTGATATGGGCGGCCCATTCAACAAGGCAGCATATGTCTTTGGCACCGCTGCTCTTGACCCTGCCAGCGGTCTTGGCACGACGGGTCAGATGATCATGGCTTCTGTTATGGTTGGCGGCATGGTTCCTCCTCTGATCATCGCTCTTTCAACGACCTTCTTTAAGAATCGTTGGAGCAAGACTGATCGCAGTGCGGGCATTGTGAATTACATCATGGGTCTGTCGTTTATCACCGAGGGCGCAATTCCATTTGCTGCAGCCGATCCTGGTCACGTGCTTCCATCTTGCATTATCGGATCTGCCATTGCCGGTGCCCTCTCTGCATTATTTGGATGCACTTCGCCCGCACCCCACGGTGGCGCCTGGGTAACACCAATTATTGGCAATGGTCTCATGTGGCTGCTCGCGGCAGCAGTTGGCTCGATCGTCGGTGCGCTTATTCTTTCTCTTTGGAAGCGTCCACTTCCACCTGAGGAAACTGGTCTTTCTAAGTAAACAGGTTTACAGAGCATGATAGCGGGGAAAATCTGTTTCCCGTCAGATGCAAGGGGACATCTTTAGGGATGTCCCTTTTCCGTTTGCGTGAACTTTATCGTATGCTTGCTAAAGAATCTTGAGAGGGGGCAATTGTGTCTACATCTGAAGTAGCGTCTGTCTCTGTACCCGATGTGGTTGTTATTACTGGTATGAGTGGCGCGGGCCGCACTGAGGCAATGCATGTTTTTGAAGATCTTGGCTACTCAAGGGCAA
>URWR01000078.1 GCA_900551595.1 uncultured Coriobacteriaceae bacterium | reverse complement strand
ATTTCGAGGGCGAGTGCTCCGAGGTGGGTATGTATCTGGCCATGGCCCGTGTGGCTCATCGTGAGGGCTATCCTGAGATCGGTCTGTACTGGGAGAAGGCTGCTTTCGAAGAGGCTGAGCACGCTGCTAAGTTCGCCGAGCTGCTCGGCGAGGAGCTTGAGCCCAACATGAAGGCAGACACCAAGTCCAACCTTGCTTGGCGTGTAGACTGCGAGTTCGGTGCCACCGCTGGTAAGGTCGAGCTTGCCACCTGCGCTAAGAAGAACAACCTCGACGCTATTCATGACACCGTTCATGAGATGGCTCGTGACGAAGCCCGTCATGGCAAGGCTCTTAAGGGCCTGCTCGAGCGTTACTTTGGCTAATGTCTGGTAGGCCAAGAAAAAAGGCCACCAAGAAGCGGAAGCCCTCAGAGTCCGTGCCCTGCGCGGTGCTCTGGGGGCTTCCCTCTGATGGCGAGAAAGGCGCTTCTGTTCGAGCAATTTTGCATGATATGGGCGTTGTGACGCGGACGGTTACGCCGGAGCACTTAGGGGATACAGCGGGAGCATGTGCACGTCTTGCAGGCTTCAGACCCGCTCCAATGCCCTATACCGGTCCGAGCCCTGAGTGCGAAGAATTCGTTCTTCTCTGTGGTCTTTCCGATGCTCAAGTGGATGAATATCTCGAAAAGAGCCGTGAAGCAGGGTGCGTGGTTCCTCACAAAGCTCTGCTCACCAAAATAAATCGCACCTGGCCTCTGAACCTTCTTATGAAAGCCGTTGTCGAGGAGCATGAAAGGCTAAACTAGACGGGTTACAAATGTCGAGCTGAGAAGAGTTGCCATGAGCGATATGTGCCCTAAGGATGTTACTGGTGTCAATGAGGGATATGTTCTTGCCCTCGATACCTCTACAGACATGCTTGCCTGTGCAGTTGGGCGGATAGATGCTCAAGGTGAAGTGGATCTTCTGGCAGACCATGACCATCTCTGTCGGCGTCAGGCTAATGTGGAACTGGTTACAACCGTTCAAAGCACTCTTGCTGACGCTGGCCTTACTATGCGAGATATTACTGCGGTGCTCGTCGGTCGCGGACCAGGTTCTTTTACCGGTGTGCGCATTGGCATTGCAACGGCAAAAGGTATGGCATGTGGTGCAGGCTTGCCGCTGTTTGGCACCTCAGCCTTAGATGCCATGGCCTGGTCAGCGTGGCTGCGAGGTGTTCGTGGCAAGCTTGCTGTTGCAGGAGATGCCATGAGAGGAGAGGTTTATCCAGGGATTTATGAGCTGGATAGCACAGGCGTACATCGAACCTTTCCAGCAGAGACTGTTATCAAGGCAGATGCTTGTGTGAAAGCTTGGGCGGCACGCACAGATGCTCAGGAGCTCACACTCACAGGCAATGGTCTTCATAAATATCGAGCGCGTTTTGAAGCGGCTGGTTTTACACGATTCACCGAAGAGGATGTGTGGTATCCAACGGGCGAAGGTCTGTTGCGAGCAGCTCTTGAAGCACATGTCTTTTCTGGTGGCGATCCAGCGCATGGTGATCCTGCGCTCGTGCTGCCAATTTATACGCGCCTCTCCGATGCGGAAGAAGCAGAACGGACGCGTTTAGGACTTAAAAAACCCGCCTCTGTTGAGCTCACTGGTGTTGATGATGCTCTTGCAAATATTCATTTGCAGCTTCGTCCTATGACACTTAATGACACAGAGGCGGTTGCCAAACTTGAAAAAGCTGCGTATGAGAAGAGCGCACACACGCCCTGGACAAATGAGCAGTTCTATGAAGAGTTATCCCAGCCAGGACGCAGTTGGTGGGTAGCACACGACCAGGGATCAATTATTGGATTTGCCGGCGGATACATCGCTGGATCAGACTTTGAGGTTGCAGAAGTTGTTGTGGAGAGCGCTCGTCGGCGTGAAGGTATTGCTCGTCGGCTGATAGCGCGTGTTGCGTATGATGCACAGATGCTTGGTGCCTCAACACTGTCGCTTGAAGTTGATGAGCACAACGCTCCTGCTTGTGCTTTGTATAAAAGCCTTGGTCTTACTCAGGCAGGGAAGCGTCCTCACTATTATGCAAAGGGACACGATGCCCTCATTTTGCACGTGTCTTTGCCGCTTGCCGCTGAAGTTATTGGAGGTTCAGATACGCATCCTGAACCTGCTCCTTCGATTCGACCATGGCCCATACAAGCTACTGAACGCTCTCAAGAATCACAGCGAAAGATACGTGAAGCAGGTCCGCTTATCCTCTCAATTGAGTCTTCATGCGATGAGACGGCAATGGCTCTTACCGATTCTCATGGAGTGGTTTGCGCAAGTGTTGTAGCAACCCAAATTGATTTTCATGCTCGTTTTGGTGGCGTTGTTCCCGCCCGCGCCGGACAGCAGTTCGTCGGCGGTGAGCCGCAAACACACCGAAGCCATTGTCGGTGTCTTTGAAGAGACGATGGCTCGTGCTGGTGAACATTTTGGGACTGACACACTTTTGCCGTCTGATCTTTCTGCTGTGGGAGTGACAGCAGGGCCTGGTTTGGTGGGTGCTCTTGTAGTGGGTGTGGCGTTCGCAAAGGGACTCTGCGTATCTGCTGACCTGCCACTTATTGCTGTGCATCATCTCGAAGGCCATCTTATGGCAAATCTTTTTGAGACTCCAGATCTCAAGCCGCCCTTTGTTGCCAGCTTGGTATCGGGTGGCAATACGATGCTCGTGCATGTACGTGCCTGGGGCGATTATGAAGTGCTGGGCGCTACGATCGACGATGCGGTGGGAGAGGCTTTTGACAAAGTAGCTAAGGCACTTGGACTGGGATATCCAGGTGGCCCCGTTATTTCAAAGCTTTCTGCAAAAGGTAACCCGCGCGCGATTCATTTTCCACGAGCCATGATGCATAGTGGCGACTATCGTTTTAGCTTGTCCGGTCTTAAAACGGCTGTCATTACGTATATCGAGGCAGAGAATCGTGCTGGCCGGCCAATTAATTTGCCAAATCTCGCGGCAAGCTTTGAAGCAGCCGTTATTGATGTACAGGTTGCAAAGGCCGTTACTGCCGTGGAAGAAACCGGCGTAAAAGATTTCTGTGTCGGCGGCGGTGTTGCTGCAAACCCAAGTCTCCGTGCTGCCTATCGAGAAGCTCTTGAAAAACGCGGTGTGCGCGTAACGGTGCCACCCATGCGAGCATGTGGTGATAATGCAGCAATGATTGGCATAGCAGCCCTGCGCAGTTATCGTGCGAACGATTTTGCCCCACTCACCCTTGATGCTGATCCCAACGCACCTTTAGGTATGTGGGCAACTTCTGATGCGCCGGTTAGTCCAACCTGGCACGTATCCTCTTGAGAGTGATATTGGCATAATTGGACTTAAAACATATCTAAAATCCAGTCCAATTTATTGCTATTGTGTTACGAAGCACAAATTGCCACTTCTGAGGAAGTGCCAAAGAGCGTATCTTCTGCCCCACGTGAACCGAATTGGTTTGCATCGTTTATTCCAAAATAGCCCAGAGCTACGGGATCGAAAGGGGAGAAGTATGTCCGACATCAATGCACGCGTCCGCTTCACATCGACCACCCCTGGTGATCTCAAGTGCAAGCGTACTTTCACTCGTCGTGACTTTTTACAGGCCTCTGGTATTGCTGCGCTCGGTTTGGGCGGTGCTGTTCTTTTGAGTGGTTGTGGACCAGCTGCTGAGGGAACTTCGGATGGCTCAGAGTCTGCTGAAAACGCTTCAGGAAATGCAATGCTGGGCGATGGCAGCGTGCTCCGCGTGGGCATGGAAGCTGCGTATGCGCCATACAACTGGCAGGTTTCTGAGGAATCTGAGTACACGATTCCAATTGAAAATGTTTCCGGCGCCTATGCAGACGGTTATGACGTTCAGATTGCTAAGAGAATTGCTGATGCCTTTGGCGTGGAGCCGGTAGCGGTGAAGCTCTCTTTTGACGGATTGGTTGATGCCCTGGTAAATGGTCAGATTGACATCATTTGCGCAGGCATGTCTACCACTCCAGAACGTGCAGAGACTATTGATTTTTCAGACTCATATCTTGATGACGATATCGTCGTTATTACCAAGCAGGACTCTCAGTATGCTTCTGCAACAACGCTGGAAGATCTTTCCGGCGCATCGGTGCTTGGCCAGCAAGCAACTATGTATGACGAGGTCATTGAACAGATTCCAGACGTCAATCACATGACACCTGCTGAGACTGTACCTCTGGTTGTAGAGCGCCTCGAAAGTGGTGCCTGTGACGCAATCACCTTCTCAAAGATGAGTGCTCCTCGCCTGCTGGACACCTATCCCGACTTTGTTGTTCTCGACCTTACCGATGGTTTTGAGGGCTCTCAGATGCCAGACAACGCTGGCGTTGCAAAGGGACAAGATGCTGCTCTCGCTGTGGTAAATGAGGCCATTGCAGCTATTCCTGATGATGAGCGTCAGGAGCTATGGACCGCCTGTATGGAGCGACAGCCCGAGTAAAGACTTTTTATGACCCTGGTCATTAAGAAACCAGGGTCATTTCTTTTTTGATTCACGCTACAGAATCGGAGATATTGTATGGATTCAGCACGTAAGACCACGTGCCTTGGGCGCATGGCGTCATTCGTGCTCAACGATCACCGTTATGTTCTTCTCGGTACCAGCGTTGTTGCACTAATCGGCATGTTACTTTCGAGTTCCCCGCGATCTCAGATGAGCTTTTTGGCGCATTACTACACCCTTGAGCTTGTCATGTACTATTTGCTCGTGTTGTGGCTGGTTATTTCCTTTGCAGGACTGGTGGTTAAACTTCTGCATTGGAATAACTACGCAGAGGTTTCGCCTTTTGCTCGTACGGGCGTTCGTCACGCTTTGCGCATTGGCTCATATGTAGTTTGGGCAATCACGCTTGTTTTGTTTATTGACCGTGTGGTCATGGGATTTGTTGCTGCATGGATTGAAGCTACTACTGCAACATCTCGTCCAGACAATGCGCTTGCAAGCACGCTCTATATGGTGTGGCAAGGTCGTGACATCTTTGCAAGGGGTGCGATGACCACCGTTGGCCTGGCGCTCTTTGGCACCATCATTGCTTTTGTTCTTGCCATTCTGTTGGTCTTTTGTCGTGTGCAGCAAATTGATAGACCCGACAACGACCTCACGCGTTTTCTTAAAGTTGTAGGTGGCGGATTTGCTCGTTTTTACAGCACGATAGTTCGTGGCACACCAATGATGGTGCAAGGCTGCATTATCTACTACGGTGTGTTTAATCTTCTTCGTGCAACAACTTTGAGCGTTACGCAAATCAATGGGATTTGGACCACGTTTATAGCAGGTCTTGTAACGATTTCGCTTAACTCATGCGCCTACATGATGGAAGTGCTGCGCGGAGGTATCGAATCAGTTGACCCTGGCCAGGCTGAAGCTGCGCGTTCTTTGGGTTTAAGTCAGTGGCAGGCAATGAGCAAAGTTGTCTTTCCGCAGGGTATCAAGAATGCTATCCCCGGCCTTTCTAACGAGCTGGTAGTAAACATTAAAGACTCTTCCGTACTTTCAGTTATTGGTACGTTTGACCTCATGTTTGCAAGTAGAACGGTTGCAGGTATTTACTATCAGAACTTCCAGGCAAATTTGGTCGCTGCGGTGGTGTATCTCATGCTTACGCTCATTGCGTCTCACCTGCTCGGCATGCTTGCTCGCCGTCTTGATGTGCGTCCACAACCACTTATGAGCACTTCTGATATGCCCATGCCAACAGCTGCTTCGCAAACAGCCGAAGAGGGGAGGGCGTAGGCTATGTTGTTGCAGATAGAGGAGTCTATAGAGCAAGAACCGGTTGTTCGCCTTGAAGGATTGAGAAAATCATTCGATGGCAGAGAAGTGCTTTCGGGCATTAATCTCGATGTCATGCCTGGTCAGGTTGTAACGATTATTGGTGCTTCGGGATCGGGCAAATCAACGCTTTTACGCTGCATCAACTTGCTCGAAGTGCCCGATGCAGGACATGTCTGGTTTCGTGGTACAGACCTTGCGGCGGATCGCGTGAACGTCAATGCTCTTCGAGAGCGTATTGGCATGGTGTTTCAGGGGTTCAATCTCTTTAACAATAAAAACGTGCTGGATAATTGCACTCTTGCACCTGTGACGCTCAAACGTATGAGCAAAGCTGAGGCTGAAGAAATTGCACTAGAGCGACTTGCGCAGGTTGGCTTGGAACAATTTGCTCACGCCAGTGTATCCACACTTTCGGGTGGACAAAAACAGCGCGTAGCCATTGCGCGTGCTCTTTGTATGAGTCCCGACCTCATGCTTTTCGACGAGCCTACGTCGGCGTTGGATCCAGAAATCGTAGGCGAAGTTCTCAATGTCATGCGTGATTTAGCAGATGAGGGCATGACTATGGTCGTGGTAACTCATGAAATGACTTTTGCGCGTGACGTATCTGATGAAGTGGTCTTTATGGATCAGGGCGTTATCGTGGAACGGGGTACACCTCAAGAGATGCTCACCATGCCAAAGCAACAGCGTACACGCGAGTTTCTCGCTCGATATCTCGAGCAATAATGTCACGTATCGGTTGTGTGACAGAAAGCCGAACTGAGCAAGCTGTGTGAGAGAATGGGTCCAACAATCACTGAGCACAGATAGAGGTGCCACATGAGGACCATATTCTGTTCAGAACAGGTATTTACCGGAGCGGAATACAAAGTGCTTCCGCTCTGTATTGTTGTTGAGAATGCTCGTATAACTGCTGTCTTTCCACTGGATGAGCTTCAACAACATCGTCGACCAGACGATGAGATTGTCGATTTTGGCGCCGCTTTTATCTGCCCGGGTTTTCATGATGCGCATGAGCATGTGTTGGACGCGGCGCTTTTTCCTTCGGCGTGTGCAGAAGAGTATGCAGGTAGTTCTGAGGAAGACTGCGTTGCTCACATGGTTGCGTTCGCCAAAACACACCCCGGCTCCTCGTGGCTTCTTTCTCATGGTTGGCGCGATAACCTGTGGAATCCGCCCGTGGCACCAACACGCGCTTCACTCGACACCGCCTTTCCCTATCGACCCGTTGCCATGTATTCAGGGGACGGGCATACCGTATGGACCAATTCGGCAGGTTTGGCGAAGCTTGGTCTTACCGATGAGAGTGAACCTCCTGTTGGAGGGTCATATGATCGCGATGAAGCAGGGCATCTTACGGGCGTGCTGCGTGAAGCTGCAGGCATGGAAGCTATGGCCGCTATTTTGGGTTCGTTCACCGCAGAAGAACTTGTCCCGATCTATAAGGCATACTTTCAACAACTCAATGCCCTTGGTATTACCGCTGTCTGTGACATGGCGCTCTCTCTTATTCCGGGTGCAGACGGCATAA